>JACQAF010000097.1 GCA_016195145.1 Rhodospirillales bacterium | reverse complement strand
GCCGCCGCGCAGCGCCTGCAGTTCCGCCCCTTCGATATCCATCTTGATCAACGCCGGCGGCATGGCGGCAAACTTCGGCGATTCCATTATCCGGTCGAGGGTATGCGTCGCCACCGTCATGGTCGGCGCCGCGATGCCGAAATTCCGGGCCACAAAGGTAGCGCGGTCGCGCGTCAAGCCGCCGGTTGCGCCGGAGATCGGATCGCGCTCGAAAACGGCCTCGCCATTTTCATCGCTTATGGCATACGGCAACACCACGACGTTCGGATTCATATCCCCCGCCAGCGTTCGCCGGATCAGATCCCGATTCCCGGGATCCGGCTCGAACATCACGACATGGCCGGATGGCGATAGCGTCAAAAACATCCAGCTGTAAAAACCGATATGGGCGCCGATATCCCAGAACATCGCCGGACGATCGCGTGCAACCAACACGCGGATCAGCGCGGTGAGCTCGGTTTCGATAAGCCGGTTATCGATAATCGACGATAAATGCCGAAGCAAGCGGACATAAATGCGCCGGTCCACCCCATGCACCCGCACCGGTAAGCGTATGTCTAGGATGCCAAAATATTTGGCTACCCGGGCGCGCCGCAAAACGTGCAATGGATGAAATCGGCGACGGATCGTTTCGAGCAGCATCATGCAGGTGAGTAATCGGTCATTGAAGGTGAAAAGAAAACAGATGTCAGACGCCAACCGGGCAACATATAGAACTATGCCGTCGGCTGCGCGATGCCGAATTTAAACGATGTGCGGATTCATAATGCTCGCGGAAATTTAATCGGCAATCGGCGCCTGTTTTCCCTTTATGGCTGGGGAAGAATTGGTTATTGGCCAGTGGATTGATTCGACTTTATCGATATCTGTCCACGACCTATCCGCCGATTAAAAATCCGCGTTATGATAAAAAAATAATTGATTTCAATGTGTTGAATAGATCCATCCATCGGACACAGGCTGATTTACAATAATCTTTATGACCCCCGATTCCCGCACCCGCCTGCTGGCGCGATACGTATCGACACATGCGAGCGTCAGCGATGCCGCCGCCCGCGACGGGCTCGAACGCCGCCGGGCCTATCTGACCAAGCTGATCCGCGACCACTTTCCGGTCGACCGCCGGGCAGCGATTCTCGATCTTGGCTGCGGGCACGGGGCTTTGCTGTGGATGGCGCGCCAGATGGGCTATGACCGGCTCGCCGGCGTCGACGCCAGCCCCGAGCAGGTGGCGGCAGCCGAGCGCCTGGGGATCGCTGGCGTCCAGCAGGGGGAGTTACGGCAGGCGCTTGCCCAGACTGCCGACGAATCCCAAGATGTTGTGGTCCTATTCGATTTATTCCACTACTTCTCGCTCGATGAGCAGATGGGCATCGCTGACGATGTACGCCGGGTCCTCAAGCCGGGCGGGCAATGGATTCTGCACGTGCCCAATGGCGAGGCGCTGTTCGGGGCGCGGATGCGCTATTGGGACCTGCTTGCCACCGGCGCCTTTACCCGGGCCTCGATCGCCCAGCTCCTGCTGACCTGCGGCTTTGGCGCGGTCGCCTGCTTCGAGGACCGGCCGATCCCGCATGGTCTAAAAAGCGCCGTACGCTGGGGTCTGTGGGGGGCTGTCCGGGGGATATCCCGGCTGGTTCTCGCGGCCGAGACCGGGGATACCGGCCGCCAGGCGATCTTCAGCCAATGTTTACTGGCGGTAGCCCGAAAGTAGGAGAAATCCGCATTTTCTCCATATTTTTCATGATTGCCGAATATCGTGGAAATGGCTAGCTTGCCGGCCGGGAATAACGTGGCGCACCCGATCGTTAGGCAACAGATGGGGCGCCATTTTTGCGGGCGCATTTCTTACGGGCGAAGTGAGCCAATGAACATCCTCTATATCGGGTTCGACGTCGAAGGCGTTGGCGGCATCGCCACCTATAGCCGCTACCAGATCCGCGCGCTGCGCGACCTCGGCCATCGGGTGTTCGTCCTGTCGCTTAACAAGCAGAGCATCCAGATCGAAACCGGCCTCGCCGATCACAATATCGCCTTCGTCAACAAATACGCCGCCGTATTCAACGTCTTGCGTTTCATGGCGAAAAGCACGCGGCGCTTCGATCTGGTTTTCGTCAATCACGTCTATCTCGCCGCGTTCGGGTTCATGGCGCGGCTGACCACCGGCGCGCCTTATGTCGTCAACGTCTACAACATCGACATCCTGAAAAAACTGTCGCTGATGCGCGAATTCGCCTTTGCGCGCGCCGACATGGTGATCGCCGATTGCCAATACACGATCGACCATCTGCCCGAGTTTCATCGCCGCTTGCCGCCGGTCGGGCTGCTCTACGATCCGGTCGACACCGATTTCTTCCGCCCCATCGCCAAGGACGCGGCGCGACAGGAAGTTGCACGGCGGTTCGGTCTCGACAATATCGACGACCGTTTTATCGCCGCCACCGTGGCCTATATGGGCGAGCCGCCGAACAAGGGCCATCGCAAGATGATCGAGGCGCTGCGTCACCTCGACGATCCGCGCTTCCTTTATCTCGTGGTCGGCGACGGGCCGGCGCGGCTCACCATCGAGGATTATGCCGCACGCAGCGGCGTCGCCAGCCAGGTCAAGTTCGTCGGCCTGGTCGACCAGAGCGCCCTGCCGTTCCTTTACAGCGCCGCCGACGCGGCCGTGCTGGTCAGCCGCGGCGGTCCCGGCCTCGGCGAGGCGGTGCCGCTCGGCCTGATCGAGGCGGCCGCCTGCGGTGTGCCGTTCGTGTGCGGCGACCAGGACGGCTCGATCGAAGCGATCAACCCGATCCGGCCCAACGGCTTCGCTATCCATCCCGACGACGGCGCACAGCTCGCCGCCTGCCTGCGTCAGCTCGCCGACGACCCGGCGTTGCGCGCCGAGATGGGCGGGAACGGCAAACGCTATGTCGATGAGGTGTTTCGTTACGAACGCTTCGTCGAGCGGCAGGGAGAGCTTCTGCTGCGCTTCCTCGGCGTCACCGCCGGCGAACCGCAAGCCGCGATCAGGGCCGATACGACGTCGCCGCGCGCCTTCTCCCGTTCCGCCTCCGACCGCCTGCTCTAGCCGGCGGCCGCCGGAGATCGTGCATCGAATCCCCGCCCGCGGTATATGATGCGGGCCGCAAGGACGCGAAGAAAACCGGCCCTGCGTCAATGCACGAGAGGCATCCGTTGTCGAAATACCGTCAGCGTATCTATGGCGATTATGTCCGCGCCGCGACGACGCCGATCGCCCCGCCGACCCGCGCCGGGCTTGAGCCGCGCCGCCATCATTTGCGCAAACTGATCGCCGATTATTTTCCGTCCGACCGCAAGGCGGCCATTGTCGATCTCGGTTGCGGCCATGGCGCGCTGCTCCATTTCGCCGCTGCGGCCGGCTATGTCAACGTCACCGGGGTCGACGCGAGCCCGGCGCAGGTCGCCGCAGCCGAGACGCTCGGCATCAAAGGCGTACAGCAGGGCGATCTATTCGCCGCGTTGCGCGCCATGGCCGACGCCAGCCATGACGCCGTTATCGCTTTCGATGTCATCGAGCATTTGACCAAGGACGAGCTGATCGACCTGACCGACGAGGTATTGCGGGTGCTGAAACCCGGCGGCCGCTGGATCGTCCATGTGCCCAACGCGCTGTCGCCGTTCGGCGGCGCGATTCGCTATGGCGATCTGACCCACGAACTGGCATTCACGCCCGAATCCCTGTCGCAGCTTTTCCTGTCCTCGGGCTTTGCCTCGGCGATCTTTCATGAAGACCAGCCGGTCGCCCATGGGCTGAAAAGCCTCGTCCGGCTGGCGTTGTGGAAGGCCATTCGCCAGTTGCTGCGCTTCTATCTTACGGTCGAGACGGGCTCGGCCCAGACCGCTGTCTTCACCCAGAATCTGTTCGCCGTGGCGATAAAATAATGTGCGGCGTCGCTGGAGTTTTCGCCTATGCCGGCGCGGCACCGCCAGTCGATCCCGGCGAGCTGTGGCGAATCCGCGACCGCATGGCGGCGCGCGGACCGGACGGCGTGGGCGAATGGCTCTCGCCCGATGGGCGCGTCGGCTTCGGGCATCGGCGGCTGTCGATCATCGATCTGCGCGCCATCGCCGATCAGCCGATGCATAGCGCCGATGGCCGGCTGACCATTGTCTTCAGCGCGGAATGTACGCCATCGCCATCTGGGATGCGCGACGCGACGGCATGTTCCTTGCACGCGATCCGTTCGGCATCAAACCGCTCTACTACGCCGATGATGGGCAGTCCTTCCGCTTCGCCTCGCAGGTCAAGGCGCTGCTCGCCGGCGGGCGCGTCGATACGCGGCCCGAGCCGGCCGGCCAGGTCGGATTCTTCCTGTGGGGCAACATTCCCGATCCCTACACGCTCTATCGCGGCGTGCGCGCCCTGCCGGCCGGATCCAGCTTGTGGATCGATAACCGGGGTGTATGCCAGCCCGAGAAATTCTTCGATCTTGCCAAGGCGCTGGCCGTTGCCCCCGTCGCCGACAGCGTAAGCCCGACCGCCCGCCGGGCGATGCTGCGCGAGGCGCTGATCGATACCATCCGCCATCACCAGATCGCCGACGTTCCCGTCGGCGTGTTCCTGTCGGCCGGCCTCGATTCGACAACCGTCGCCGCGCTCGCTTGCGAGGATGGCGCGACCAACCTCAACACGGTCACCCTCGGCTTTCGCGAATTCGAGGGGACCGACAACGACGAAACCCGGCTGGCCGAAGAGCTTGCCCGCCAACGCATGACGCGCCACCAGACGCGCCGGGTGACCGCCGACGACTTCGCCGCCGAACGCGCCGCCCTGATGGCGGCAATGGATCAGCCATCGATCGACGGTGTGAACACCTATTTCGTCGCTAAGGCGGCGCGGGCGACGGGGCTGAAGGTCGCCCTGTCCGGGCTTGGCGGCGACGAGCTGTTTGCCGGCTATCCAAGCTTCCGCCAAATTCCCGGAATGGTCGGCGCGCTCGCCCCCTTTGCCGCCTTCGCTCCCCTCGGCCGCGCCGTCCGCCGGGCGAGCGCCGGCTGGCTTGGCCGCTTCACCTCGCCCAAATATGCTGGCCTCCTCGAATATGGCGGGGGATGGCCGGGCGGTTACCTCCTCCGCCGCAGCCTCCACATGCCGTGGGAGCTCGATGCACTGCTGCCGCCCGAGACGGTCGCCGAGGGCATCGCCGAGCTCGCCACGCTTGACCGGTTGGCGGCGAGCGTCGACGGCATCGACAATCCGCGCCTCAAGGTGACGGCACTGGAGTTATCCTGGTATATGCGACACCAGCTCTTGCGCGATGCGGATTGGGCCGGCATGGCTCATTCGCTCGAGATCCGCGTGCCGTTCGTCGATCCCGTGCTGCTCGGCCGCATCGCCCCCTTGCTCGCCGCCCCGTCGGCGCCGTCGAAAGGCGACATGGCGGATACGCTCGATCTGCCGCTGCCGCCCGCCATTCGCCGGCGCGCCAAGACCGGGTTCGTTGTGCCGGTTCGCGAATGGTTGCTCGGCGCGAAACAAGCGGAGCCTGCGAGCGCGGCCAAACGGGGCCTGCGCGGCTGGGCGCGAGCGGTCTATGACGAGCAGTTCCCCCAATGATTTCCGCGCTGTCACGGGATTTGGCCGCTTGCCGGGCAGTGGCCACGAGCAATGCCCTTTCTATCGTCGTCGGTATGGCCGATTACCGCCATTTCGCTAAGATAGCCGGCCGGTCGCGAATCCGACTGAATCTCCGCCCGCCGCGTCGATAGGTTTATCCTTGACCAACGATCGATGACGCCCAGACAACGAGCGACGAATTTTCCGACGATGGCCAAGCAGCAGCGAGTTCTGATCTTTCGTCTGGGAAGCCTTGGCGACACCGTTGTCGCGCTGCCGGCGTTCCATCTGATCGCGCGCGCCTTTCCCAACGCGGAACGACGCGTATTGACCAATTTCCCGATTAGCCGTAAGGCGGCGCCGATCGCCGCGGTGCTCGGCGAAAGCGGGCTGGTGCACGGCTATTTCCGTTATGCGGTCGACGATCACCGGCGCGCCGCCCTGGCCACATTGCGCCACGAAATCGCCGCTTGGCAGCCCGGTGTCTGCGTCTATCTGCTCGAGCCACGGTCGCTGCTACATGTCGTACGCGACGCCCTGTTCCTGTGGAGCTGCGGCCGGCCAAAGCTGATCGGAATTCCGGTCGCGCCTTCGTTGCGGCGGCACCTGCCCATTGACGGCGGCGCCCATTACGAATCGGAAGCGGCGCGACTGGTCCGCTGCCTGTCGGCTCTCGGCCATATCTCGCTCGACGATCTGTCGTCATGGGATCTGGGGTTCACGCCCGCCGAGCGCGGCAATGCCAACGAGCATCTAGCCGGATGGCCAGGAGCGGGAAAATTCATCGCCATCTCTCTCGGCTCCAAGGTCGACGTGAAGGACTGGGGCGAAACGAACTGGAAAACCATCCTTGCCGCGTTGACGCAACGTTTGCCCGGATGGGGCCTCGTCACGGTTGGCGCGAACGACGACATTGAGCGCTCGGATCGGGTGGCGGCCGTATGGGCGGGCCCGACGCTCAATCTTTGCGGACGCCTGCCGCCGCGCGTCAGCGCGCTGGTCATCGGCGCGTCGCGGCTGTTCGTCGGCCATGATAGCGGTCCGATGCACCTCGCCGCAGTCGCCGGAACTCCCGTGGTTGCGATCTTCAGCGCCCGAAGCCTGCCCGGCGTCTGGTATCCATTCGGCCTGCATGTCGACGTTATCTATCACCGCACGCCGTGTTTTAACTGCCAGCTCTCGGTTTGCACGCAGTATGACAAGATGTGCATTACGTCGATCACCCCGGACGAGGTCGTCGCGGCTTGCGAGCGACAGCTTCGCGTCCGTCCCGGCGCGGCCGACTGACGCGATCCATCGGCCGATCCCCGCCTGCACCCTTAAGGCCCCATTGCTTAGTCATATGCCGCTCCGCCTCGCCTATCTCGTCACCCACCCGATCCAGTATCAGGCGCCGCTTCTGCGCCGGGTCAATGCCGAACCCGATATCGAGCTGACGGCGTTTTTCAGCACCGATTTTTCCGTCCGCAGCTTCTCTGCCGACGATTTCAACCGGACGATTTCCTGGGATGTGCCGCTGCTCGAAGGGTACGAATGGGATGTCCTGCCCCAGCTCGACCCAAAAACCGAACCGGGGAAAACCCCGCCGATCGATTTCTGGCGACCGCTCAGTTATGGCCTCGCCCGCCGGCTGGCAGCCGGGCGCTTCGATGCTATATGGCTTCACGGCTATGCGCGATGGACACATTGGGCAGCAATGGCATCGGCCCGCCGCCGGGGCATCAAGGTCCTGCTGCGCGACGAGGCGACGCCGACCTCCAATCCGCGCGGGCCGCTGAAGCAGGCGGCCAAACGCCTGTTCTTCAGGGGGCTGGGGCGCGCTGTCGACGCCTTTCTCGCTATCGGTACGCATAACCGGCGTTATTATCTCGATAACGGCATAGCCGAAGACCGCATCTTCCCGGTTCCCTATGCGGTCGATAACGCCCATTTCCGGGCGGGGGCCGAAGCGGCGGCGCGCCGGCGGGAGGAGTTCCGCGCCCAACTCGGCCTTGAAGCGGGACGACCCGTATTGCTCTTCGCCGCCAAGCTTATCGAGCGCAAGCGCCCCGCCCAGCTGATCGATGCGTTCGCGCGCATCCATGCCGATCCGGCGCTGCGCCGCCCGGTGTTGGCGTTTGCCGGCGACGGGCCGCTGCGCGCCGCGCTCGAGGCGCAGGCAGCGCGCCAGGCCCCGGGCGCGGTGAAGTTTCTCGGCTTCCAGACCCAGTCCGATCTGCCGCGCTGCTACGATCTGTGCGACGCGTTCATCCTGCCCTCGGGGCTCGAGGCGTGGGGGCTGGTGATCAACGAGGTGATGTGCGCCGGCCGTGCCGTCATCGTCAGCGACATGGTCGGCGCCGCTCCCGATCTTGTCCACCCCGGCGAGAATGGCGCCATCTTTCGCACCGACGATATCGGCGACATGACTCGCGCGATCCGCGATGTGCTCGTCGATCCGGGCCATCTGGCGGCGATGGGCCGTCGCAGCCTCGACATCATCTCGGGCTGGGGTTTCGAGGAAGACGTCGCCGGCTTGCGCGCGGCGCTGGCGGCGGTTTGCCCCGGTAAACTGGAACGGGGCGCCACATGAAGGACATATCTATTTCCTTCGTTACTACGGCCGTCGTTCAGGTGGCCAATATTGCGACCGGCCTGATCGCAGCGCGCCTGCTGCTCCCTGAAGGACGCGGCGAACTGGCCGCGCTCATCCTGTGGCCCGGACTGATCTTCGAGCTTGGTCTGCTTGGCCTGTCCGACGCTCTTCTTTATCGCTCGGTGACGCGCGCGGCAGGGCCGCGTGAGCTGTTTGGGGCGATGACGGTGTTGGGCGCGGTACAATCTCTCGTCCTGATCGCCATCGGCGTCGTCGTGTTGCCGTATGTCTTTGCAAAGTACCCACCGGAGGTGCGCGATGCGGCCTATATCTTCCTGTTCACATTCATTCCGGCGAATTTTCTCGCCTTCTATGTCATCTCCATGTTTCAGGGACAGCTCGATCTCTTGACCTGGAATGTCCTGCGCGTTCTGGTGCCGCTCGCCAACCTGTCGATCATCGGCGGCCTCGTCGCGTTCGATTGGGTCGGCGCCCCCACCTTCGCCTACGCTTTCGCGCTTGCCCACGTTGTGGCGGCCGTCATCGGGCTTGGCGTCCTCTATCGTCGCGGCTGGCTCGGTTTTCGTTTCCGGCTCGATACTGCAAAGCAATTGATTGTCTACGGCGCCAGGGTTCATCTCGGGGAAATGCTGAATACGGCGCGCCAGCGGCTCGACCAGGCGCTTGTGGCATACTGGCTTCCGCCGGCCGATCTCGGTTTCTATGCCGTGGCGCTCACCGTCTCCACCGGGCCGATGATCCTGGTTTTCACCGTCGCCAACGTCGCCTTTCCCAAGATCAGCCAACAGGGAACCATCGCCGGCAAGATCGAGGTTTTTGGCCGCTATCTGCGTTTTGCCATTGCCGTCGCTGGAATCTGCTTCGCCATCCTGTTCGTCATTGCCCACTGGATTGTGCCACTGTTGTTCGGCACAGCGTTTGCGGCATCGTCTGAAATTGTCCGTATCCTCCTGATCGGCCTGCTGCCGTATGCAGCCAAGCTGATGCTCGCCCAGATCCTGAAAGCCGTGGACAAGTCGCTGGCCATCAGTCATGCCGAACTCACAGGCCTGATCGCTGCTGGCGCATCGCTTGTCGCCCTCATCCCTTTCTTCGGGATCGTCGGCGCGGCCTGGGGATTCGTCATTGCCCACGGCGTGACCTGTGCGGTGATGGCCAATTCGTTGCACCGCCATCTCGGCGTTCCGCTTCTCCCCATACTCAAGCCGACGGCGCACGATTGGCATATGCTCCGCCAGCTCCTGAGGTTTCGCTTCATATGACCGCCCCCGGCCCGACCGTACGGACGGCTAACCTGAACGCGGCAGAGCGCAGCGCGCGGCGCGTGATCGTCCATCACCCGGGCTCCAACCACCTTGCTTATGAACTGGTCGCTGGCCTACAGCACGGCGGCTACGCGTGCGATTTCGAGACCGGCGTTTTTTATACGCCACAAGGATTGCCGGCCCGTCTTGCCGGCCTGCTGCCGCAATCGGTTGCTAGTCGGGTCACGCGCGAATTTCGGCGGCGGGCGCATGGCGGCGTCGACCCGGCCCGGATCCGCTATCATCCGCTCCCCGAACTCGTGCACCTTGCCCTCGGCCGGCTTGGCCTGTCGCCCGACCGGGTGGCGGCTGTCGTTGATTGGCGGAATAACATCGTCGACCGAAGCGTCGCGCGGCGAATCCGCCGCGAACGCCCCGATATCGTGATCGGCCATGACGGCTCAGCCTTATACGCCCAGCGCGCCGCCCGGGAAATCGGCGCGGTCGGCGTACTCAACCAGGTGATCGGCCATATCGACGCCGGCATCGAGATTTTCCGCGAGGAAGCGGAGCAAGCCCCCGAATTCGCGGAAACCATTACCTCCCCGCCTCAAGCGGCCATCGAGCGCTGCCGGCGCGAAGCCCTGGAGGCCGACCGGGTTATTGTCCCATCTGATTATGTCAGCGACACGCTGGTCGCGCGCGGCGTGGCGGCGGAACGCATTTTTATCCTTCCCTATGGCGTCGATATCGAGCGTTTCCGGCCAGCGCCCGCGCCTCGCCAGGACGATGTTTTCCGCATCCTGTTCGTCGGCCAGATCAGCCAACGCAAGGGCATCAAGTATCTGATGGAGGCGATTCGCCGGCTTGCCTTGCCTAAAACCGAACTCGTTCTTGTCGGCCGGGAAATCGGGCGCGCCGAGGCGCTGATGCCTTATCGCGGCCTGTTCCGGCACGTCGCCCACGTGCCCTATCACGAAGTGCATTTGCTGTTTCAGAATGCCGATCTGTTCGTGTACCCTTCGCTGCACGAGGGGTCGGCGTTTGCCACCTACGAAGCGTTGGCGAGCGGCTTGCCGGTCGTCACCACGGTCAATACCGGCTCGGTCGTTCGCGACGGCGAAGAAGGCTTTCTGGTCCCGCCGCGGGATGTCGAGGGGCTGATGGCGAAAATCGAGCTCCTGTATCGCGATACGCCGTTGCGAGCCGCCATGGCGGCCCGGGCGCGCCGGCGCGCCGAATCCTTTACCTGGAGTCATTACCGCCGCCGGCTTGTCGAATTCGTCGATTCGCTGGTGACGCGGTAATGGACGATCTTGGCGCAATTGGTATCGCGGCCGCCCTCGGCGGCGCAGGGATCGCGCTGACCGTCTGGGCCGCAATTTTCATTCGCTGGCAGCGCGGGCTGGAATGGCTGCTCGTCTTTCTGCCGTTCGCCGGCTACCTCACGATGTTTCTCCGCCCGAACCCGCTGGCGATCCTGATCAAGGATTTCCTGATCGTCATCCCGCTCTATATCGCGCTGTTCGTTCTCCGGCCAAAGGCGCTTCGCAATATGCCGGTGCCGCGCGTGCTGATGATCCTGCTCTTCCTGTTCTCGGTCATCATCATGCTGCAATGGCTCAATCCGGCGCTGGCGAACTTCGTCGTCGCGGCGATCGGCACCAAGGTATGGCTGTTCTATGTACCGCTGATGTTCGTCGCCGCCGCCGCAATCGAACGGCGTGAAACGCTCATCTGGTGGCTGCGTCTGATGCTGATCGTGGCGACGGTGCCGACTGCCGTCGGGTTGTTGCAGTTCTTCATGTCGTCGACCGTCGGCTACTACGCAACCATGACGCTGTTTTACGGCCGCTTCGCCGCCGAGGCAACCCAGGGTTTCACGACCTTCAATTTCGGCGGCACGCTCTACCGCATTCCCTCAACCTTCACCTTCGTTACCCAGTATTTCGGCTTCACCATGGCGATGCTGGTGCCCGCCTATGCGTTGCTTTATCTCGAAACCAGCGGCACCTGGCGTCGGTTTGCGCGCATCATGATGGCCGTGATCATCATTGCCTCGATGCTGTCGGGCGCGCGGTCCGCTTTCGTGTTCATTCCGCTCACGCTGGCGCTGGCTTTGCTTATCGACGGACGGATAACCGGCCTGATCGGCGCAATCTTTGCCGCCCCGGTGCTTGTTCTGGTTGCGCTCGATCTTGGCAATCTCGATCCGGCCAAGATTCTTGGCGGAACCCAGGATCTGGCGCAAGGCTACAGCGAAGGACTGGTTATAGATACGATCACCGAAGCGCTGATCTATACGCCGTTCGGGACCGGGACGGGCATGAACACCGGCGCCGCCCGCTATGGCTTGCCGGATGTTATAGAGCGTAGCGTGCTGCTCGAAAGCCTCTACGCCAAGACAATCGTCGAGCTTGGCATACCCGGCCTCGCCATTCTGATCGGCATCTTCGTGTCGTTGATCCTGTTCGGCCTGCAGCAGGTGTTTGTGCTGAAGGATCGCGCACTCAAGAGCACGGCAGCGGCGATCATCGCCTTCGTGATCGCGATCGTCATCAACAGCTTCAAGGGTTGGCAGATCGACGTCGATCCGGTCAACATCTATTTCTGGTTTTTTATCGGCATCCTGTTCAAGCTCAAGGCGCTCGACGTGAAAACCATGCCCGCTTTCGCGGCCCGCCGGCAAACCGCCGTCCAACGCCCCCAAGGCTGGCAACCGCTGCGGGGACGGCCCATCCCCGAGCAGCCGTTCCGCCGCTGAGCGGCGCCGTGGACGACGCGGTTAGGCGCGCTTACGGGCCGGCCGTTTTTCCGCAGCGAGCAATTTGTCGAAATAGGCGATCGTGCGCTTGAGTCCGGCATCGAGCGAAACCTTCGGCTGCCAGCCGAGTTCTTTCTTCGCCAGTCCGATATTGGGACAGCGCTGGACGGGATCGTCGACGGGCAGTTTCTTGTGCACGAGCTTGACGCGCGACCCGGTCAGGGCGATCACCCGTTCGGCCAGCGCCGCGATCGTGAACTCCACCGGATTGCCGAGATTGACCGGCCCAGTCAGCGAGTCGGGGGCCGCCATCAATCGCAGAAATCCTTCGACCAGGTCGTCGACGTAGCAAAAGGCGCGGGTCTGGGTGCCCTTGCCGTAAATCGTGATCGGTTCGTTCTTGAGCGCCTGGACGATGAAGTTCGAGACGACGCGTCCGTCGTTCGGATGCATGCGCGGACCGTAGGTGTTGAAGACCCGCGCCACCCGGATGCGCAGCTTGTGCTGGCGGTGATAGTCGAAAAACAATGTTTCAGCGCAACGTTTGCCTTCGTCGTAGCAGGCGCGCGGGCCGATCGGATTGACGTTGCCGCGATAATCCTCGGTCTGCGGATGGACGACCGGGTCGCCGTAAACTTCGGAGGTCGAGGCCTGGAATATCTTCGCTTTCACCCGCTTGGCAAGGCCCAGCATGTTGATTGCCCCGTGGACCGAGGTCTTGGTCGTCTGGACGGGGTCGAACTGGTAATGGATCGGCGAGGCTGGGCAGGCGAGATTGTATATCTCGTCCACTTCGACATAGAGCGGGAAGGTGACGTCGTGTCGGATGATCTCGAAATGCGGATCATCCAGAAGATGCACGATGTTCGACTTCGTCCCGGTAAAATAATTGTCGACGCAGATGACGTCGTGCTTCTCGGCGAGCAGGCGTTCGCAAAGATGCGAGCCGAGAAACCCGGCCCCGCCGGTGACAAGAATGCGTTTGCGCGGACCCATTTTCGGTTTTTCCTGTGGTTAGTTGGGCGTCGATTGGAGCGTTCGGCGCCGTATCAGGCGCCGGTGTCGATGATGTCCTGTCGTGTCCCCTCGAGGACGAGACCGGTGAGCCGCCCGGTGGCAAACGCCCCGGTGTCGATGCCGATCCGGTTACGGCGCAGTTCCGGCCGTTCGCTGATCGAATGGCCGTGGACCACAACCTTACCATGGTCGGCTGTCGAGGCGAGAAACTCGTCCCGGATCCACAACAAGTCGCGTTCGTCCTGGCGTTCGAGCGGCACGCCCGGCCGGATGCCGGCGTGAACGAACAGATAGTCCCCCTCGATATGCATGCGGGCGAGCGATTTGAGAAATTCGAGATGGCGTTGCGGCAGCTTGGCCCGCAGCTCCTTTTGCGCCTTGGCCAGGCGCGCGCCTTCGTCGCCCGCGCCGCGATCGACGACAATGCCATAGCTGAACAGCGCTTCGAGCCCGCCATACTGGAGCCAGGCCGGGCCGATGGCGAGATCGTCCAAAAAGGTCAGCATCGACTGTTCGTGATTGCCAATCAGATGAACCCGTTCGAACGCCGCCAGCGGCCGGTCGAGCAGCAGATCGATCACCTGCCGGGATTCATACCCTCGGTCGATATAGTCGCCAAGATAAACCACCACTTTGCGCCGGGCGCTGCGCCGCGCGGCGTCGCGTACGATCCGTTCGTGCAGATCGGCCAGCAGATCCGCCCGCCCGTGAATATCGCCGATGGCATAGACGCAGCTTCCCGCCGGCGCCTTCGCTTGGGGCGGCTCGACAGATGGCGTGCGGAACAGCTTGGCAAACATGGTTCAGGAATTTATCACGCGAATGGAGGGCGGTCCTAGAGCGATGCATACGGCCTTGTCGCCGGCCGCCGCGCGGTCAATTGCCGCCGGGCACGACTCATGATAGTGACTGCCGGCCGAAAAATTCAGGCCGGTCGCCGCGCGACAGCGTCCGGACCGGGCAAAACGGGTAAAATGGCCGGAAAATACGTGCAATTCGGATCGGGCTGGCATGCGCCCGAAAGCTGGGAAAACTACGACGTTTCGTTGTACATGCGCTTGCGCGAGCTGCCGCTGTTCGGGCCCCTGTTCGCCCGCCTCGCCCGGTTTCCAGCTCATGTGCGGTACGGCAACATCGTCACCGGGCTGCCCGTTGCCCTCGGCTCGTGCGATGGGGTGTATTCGTGTCATGTTCTCGAACATCTGTGCCTCGACGATTTTCGTACGGCGTTGCGAAACGTCCATGCCCTTTTGCGCCCCGACGGGATTTACCGCTTCACGGTCCCCGATTTGCAGCACCATATCGGTAAATACCGGCGTGAAACCGATGCAGGAGACTGGCAGGCAGCGCCGCGGTTTTTGAACGAAACCCTGCTCGGCCGGGCGCATCGGAACACCCTTCGCGATACCCTTATCGAGATTTTTACCGGCTCGGGCGGCACCTACCACAAATGGATGTGGGACGAGGCGTCATTGCGCCACGAGATGGCCGCAGCGGGCTTTCGCGACGTACGACGATGCGCTTTTCTTGATTCCCAAGACCCGATGATGGTTATCGTCGAGCGTGAAAGCCAGCCCGAAGACGTGCGCCAATCCAAATTCCATGAATCGATCACCCTCGAAGCCCGCAGGTAACTGCGGTTAAGAGGCGATGCTCATCCGGCGGGCGGCATCGCGCGCACGAAATCGGCCCAGCGCGTGCGTCCGCCGCGATTGTCGAGATCGTTGACCAGCGCCACGACGACCGCCCGGTCGAACGCGCCACCGGCCTGCTTGAGAAGGATATCCACCGCCTCGTCGAAACTGACCCCGGGGCGATGGGCCCGGGCGCTGACCAGCGCCACGAAGGCGTTGGCGACGGCGACGATGCGCGCCGTCACGGGAATCTCGCCGCCCTTCAGGCCCCTGGGCCCGGCGCCGTCGACCCGCTCCTGCGCCAGGCGCAGGGTTTCAACCACCGGCCCGTCGAACTCGATATTTTCCAGGAGATCGACGCCGGCCTGCAAGCTCTCGCGAATCTGCCGTTTTTCGTCGTCGCTCAGGTCGCTGTTGCGGGTCAGCAGCTGCGCGGGGACAAGTATCTTGCCGAGATTCATCAGGTTGCCGGCGATCTCGGCCGTTTCCATCGCCACCGGATCGAGGCCCATTTCCTCGGCAACCCGGCTCGCCACCGCGGCGACGCGCTGCGAATGATAGGCGGCATAGGGGTCGCGGCGATCGACGATGGCGACCAGCGTGCGCACCAGCTGGCGCAGGGTCCGTTCGCGCCGTTCGCGCTCGACGATCTCGGTGGTGATATCGTCCTCGACCACCAGGACGCCTGGCGGTTCGCCGGCGGCGACCGGCAGGGGGATATGTTCGGTGCGCAGCACCCGGGTCGCGCCGTTGATGTCGAGACGGCTGACCTCGCTCTGGGCGCTCTGGGTTTCGATGGCCGCCCGATTGAGCTTTTCATACCCCTGCGCCTGGGCAGGCCCGAAAACGCTCGCCAAGGCCTTGCCGATCAAATCGTCCTGCGGCGCCCCGGCGCGAGCTCCCGCCGCCGAGTTGGCAAAGCGAATGCGGCTTTCGGCGTCGGCGATGAATATGGCCGCCGGCTGGCTGTCGGTGACCAGACGCAGGATCTTGCCCTGGCTGTCGAAGCGCCGGGCGAGGGCTTCGAAGCGCCGGGCCGCGTCGCTCGCCCGCCGCGAGGCCCCGTGCCGCCATACCGCGATCAGGGCGCCGGCAATCGCCGCCACCCCGAGCAGCAAGAAGGCCAGCAACCGGTTAAGCCGGGCGTCGCTGGTGGCGAGCGCTTCTCCACGATCCACCTTATGAACCAGTGTCCATGGCGCCAGCGCGATGCGTCGGCCAGTGACCAACACCTCGGCGTCGCGGTAGTCGCGCAGAATGGCGAAGCCGCCGGGCGTCTCCACGGCATAGGCTGCGGCCAGGCGGGGCGTATCGGCGGCGAGCCGCTTGACCAGCGGGCCGGCGCCGTCGGCCAGCGGCGACAGAAATTCGATCACCGCGTCGCTACGGCGAACCAGCATGCTCTCGGCGCTTTTTTCGGCGACCGGCGGGCGGCCAAGCAGCGGGAAAAGCTCGCT
>JACQAF010000096.1 GCA_016195145.1 Rhodospirillales bacterium | reverse complement strand
TCTCGGCGAACAGCCGGCGGCCCCGTTGCGCGTTCATGTTCGGAATCATAAGGCCCGGGGCTATCATGCCGGGCCCCATGCCGCGACCATGCATGGCGCCGTCGCCCGGCGGCGCGGGCTGCTGGGCATAGGCGCCGACCGAGAAGAGCCAGATCGCTGCGCCGGCCGCAATCGCCAGGCCACGCAGAGGAAGAAAACCAATGATTCGCTGCATGCCAATTCTCCTTTCTCGGATGGAGATGGGCTGAAGCGCGGGTTGCCGCGCCATCGTTCTGCAATGATCGCGGTTCTGCGCTGCGGCGTCATTGATTCAGGTCAAGCCCGGCGAAGACACTCAGTCATTCGTCGCAAGGAGCGATTTGGCGCGTTCGAGCAGCTTGGCGTTGATCGCCACGATCACCGTGCTCACCGACATCAACGCCGCGCCGACGGCCGGGGTCAGCACGATCCCCCATGAATACGCAACGCCGGCGGCGAGCGGGATGGCGAGCGCGTTATAACCGGTGGCCCAGATCAGGTTCTGGACCATCTTGCTGTACGTGGCGCGCGACAGGCTGAGGATGGCGGCGACATCGCGCGGGTCGCTGCGCACCAGCACCACATCGGCCGATTCGATGGCGACATCGGTGCCGGCGCCGATGGCGATACCGAGATCCGATTCGACCAGCGCCGGTGCGTCGTTGACCCCGTCGCCGACCATGGCGACCGTGAGGCCCATCGCCTTCACGGCGCGCACTTTCGCCGCCTTCTGGTCGGGCAGCACCTCGGCGAAATAGTCGTCGAGGCCGAGTTCTTCCGACACCGTGCGCGCCACCGCGCGGGCGTCGCCGGTCAGCATCATGCATTTGATGCCCATGCCCTTGAGCCGCGCCACGGCGGCGCGCGATTCCTCGCGCACCAGATCGGCCATCGCGATGGCGCCGACAAGCTTGCCGTCCGCGAGCACGAAGACCACCGTCTTTCCCTGCTCGGCGAGTTTCGCGACGCGCGGATCGTCGACGGCGAGGTTGCGTTCCTTGACATAACCGGGGCTCACCACCTTGACCGGGCGCCCGTCGACCGTCGCCTCCGCTCCCTGGCCGGTCAGGTTGCGGAAATCGGCGACCCGGCCGGTCTTGAGCTTGCGCGCCGCCGCCGCGCGCACGATGCCGGCGGCGATCGGATGCTCCGATTGGCTTTCGAGCGCGGCGGCGAGCGCCAGCGCCTCGTCTTCCATGCCGCCGCCGAGCGGCACCACGTCGGACACGCCGAATTCGCCCTTGGTCAGGGTTCCGGTCTTGTCGAAAATCACCGCATCGAGGTTGCGCGCACGCTCGAACGCGGCGCGGTCGCGGATCAGGAGCCCGCTCTGCGCGGTCAGGCTGGTCGATACGGCGATGACCAGCGGCACCGCGAGACCGAGCGCGTGCGGGCAGCTGATCACCATCACCGTCACCATGCGCTCGAGCGCAAAGCCGAAACTCTCCCCGACCGAAAGCCAGGCGACCAGCGTCGCCGTACCCGCCCCGATGGCGATATAGGTGAGCCACAGCGCCGCCCGGTTGGCGAGGTCTTGCGTGCGCGAGCGCGTCGCCTGCGCCTGGCGCACCATATCGATGACTTGCGCGAGATAGGTCGCGGCGCCGGTCTTCTCGATCTTGATCGTGACCGCGCCTTCGCCGTTGATCGAGCCGCCAATCGCTTCCTGCCCTTTCTTTTTTTCCACCGGCCGCGATTCGCCGGTCAGCATCGCCTCGTTGAAGCTCGACCGCCCGTCGACGATCACGCCGTCGACCGGCACTTTTTCGCCGGGCTTGACCAGCACGCGGTCGCCGGGTTTCACCTCGGAAACCGGAACGTCCTCCGCCTCGCCGTTATCCTTAAGGCGATGGGCCGTCGACGGGAGCAGCTTGACCAACGCCTCCAGCGCGCCCGAGGCGCCGAGCACCGATTTCATCTCGATCCAGTGCCCGAGCAGCATCACGTCGATCAGCGTGGCGAGTTCCCAGAAGAACACCTCGCCCCTCAGGCCGAAGACGACCGCGCTCGAATAGAAATAGGCGACCGCGATGGCGAGCCCAATCAGCACCATCATGCCGGGCTGGCCGCGGCCGATCTCCTGCAGGAAGCCGGAGATGAACGGCCAACCCCCGTAGAAAAACACGACGGTGGCGAGCGCGAACGACACATAAGCATCGCCGGTAAAGGCGATCCGGCCTTCAATGCCGAGAAATCCCTGGATGACGTGCGAGAGCGCGAGAATGGGCACGCTCAGAACCATCGACGCCCAGAAGCGCCGCCGGAAATCGGCGATCATCGCGCCGTGATCGTGGCCCCCGTGCCCGCCATGCCCGGAAGAAGGCGCGGAGGCCGCATCCGCATCGGCCGGCCGGCCATGCATCGCATGATGGTCATGGCCGTGTTTTGTTCCGGATCCGTGTTGCATGCGACCTCCGTTTTGCCGTCTCTACATCGCTCCCATGTGGAACGGGTAAAGTTCCATCAGCGTTTTCTTCTGCTCGTCGGTCAACGACGCATAAAACGGCGTGAATGTCGCCTTGATCGCTTTCGTCGCATCGAGCCGCAGCGACAGGAATTTTTCGTGCCGGTCGAGCCGTTCGACTGGACCCAAGGTTGGAGCTGGGGTCGAGCCCGCCGCATCGGACATCATGCTCTTGCGTACATCATTGAATTTTTTGCTGTTCGAACGCAAGGCCTCGGCGAAATCGTTCCACGTTTTCTGTTGCGCATCGGTGATCTTTAACTCGGCGCGTACGAAGGCAAGGCGCCCCTCGATGCGGTCAGCCATGCCGCCAGATGAATGGCCGCCCATCATACCACCGCCCATGCCTTGTTGCTGGCCGCCATGGCCCATCATGCCCTGCATCATGTTCATCATGCCGCCGCCCATCATTCCCGATTGGCCGGACGGGCCCGGTTGACCCATACCCATGCCGCCTTGCTGGCCACCCTGCGGTGTGCCGCTTCGACCCATCATTCCGCCTCGGCCCATTTCCATACCGCCCTGCTGGCCCATGCCTTGCGGGGCCGTTCCCGGTTGAGCGGCGCCATGACCGGCCTGTCCGGGCGGCGTGCTCTGCTGTTGCTGTTGCTGTTGCTGTTGCTGTTGCTGCGCCATCGACTGATGCGCATCAGAGAATGCCGGCATGGCCACGAGCACAAACGCTGTCGTGGCAAGAAGACGTGCGATCGAATTCATGAGAACCCTCCTCCAGGAGAAATGTTTATTCGTCACCACAATATAGATGGAAGATTTAGGCAGAAAATTGACGCACATCAATCCGGCGACAAAACCCGTGGCGATGCGTTGCTAATCGCCTTGGGCAGGCGCAGCGTCTTCGATCTGCAGCTGGACGCGCCGCTCGCCCCGCCACTCATCGGCACGGACACGGCCGGCCAGATGCAGCGCCGCCCCGGTGCGGTCGAGCAGCGCCGCGCCCAGCGGCGTCTCCACGCTACGAAAGGCAATCGCCGCTAAGCGGCCGCCGCGCTGATCGGCAAGGAAACAACGCACATGCTTTTCGCCGACGATGTCAGCGCGGGCGACGCGCACCGACGGAAAGACAAAACGCGGCTCCGGGTTGCCGACGCCGAACGGCCCGACCTGTTCCAGCACCGCGACAAGATCGGGAGTCGCCGCGGCGAGCGACAGCGATCCATCGATGTCGAGATGCGGCGTTTTGTCGCTGTTTTCCAGCGCGCCGGCTATACGCGCGGCGAGGAATTCGCGCAGCGCGTCGATCTGCCCGGTCTCGACCGTAAAGCCGGCGGCGTTCTTGTGCCCGCCGCCATTGATCAGCAATCCTTCCTGCCGCGCCGCGATAACGGCTGCACCGAGATCGACGCCGAGCGCCGACCGACCCGATCCCTTGCCGATGCCCCCGCCGACCGCCACGACGCAGGCCGGGCGCTCGAACCGTTCGCGCAATCGCGACGCGACAATGCCGATGACGCCGGGATGCCAGCCCTCGCCCGTAGCAAAGACCAGCGCGCCCGTATCGCCCCTCGTCTCGATCTGCGCCGTCGCCGCCATCAGCACTTCCGCTTCGATCGCCTGGCGTTCGCGATTCAGGGCGTCGAGCCGCGCCGCAATCTCGCGCGCCTCGGCCGGATCGTCGGTGGTGAGCAGCCGCACGCCGAGATCGGCCTCGCCCACCCGACCGCCGGCATTGACCCGCGGACCGAGGAGATAGCCGAGATGATAGGTCCCGCACGGCCCGTTCAACCGCGCCACATCGGCGAGCGCCGCCAACCCCGCCTTTCGCCGCTCGCCGATCACCTTCAACCCCTGCGCGACGAAGGCGCGGTTGAGCCCGGTGAGCGGCACCACGTCGCAGACCGTACCGAGCGCGACGAGGTCGAGCAGCGCCAGAAGATCGGGCTCGGGCCGCACGGCATACCAGCCGTCCTGCCGCAAGCGCCGGTTCACCGCCACGGCGAGCAGGAACGCAACCCCGACGGCGGCGAGCTGGCGATGCGGGCTCGTTTCGTCGAGGCGGTTCGGATTGACGATGGCGAGCGCCGGCGGCAGCTTCGGCTCGGCAACATGATGATCGACGACGATGACGTCGAGCCCTGCTTCCCGCGCCGCGGCCAGCGGCGCATGGGCAGTGATGCCGCAATCGACCGTTACGACGACCGCTGCGCCTTCGGCCTTGAGGCGCAGCAGCGCTGGCGCGTTGGGGCCGTAGCCCTCCTTGATACGATCGGGAATGTAGAGGCGGACCTTGCCGCCAACTCCGCAGAAGAAGCGCTGCAGCAGCGCCGCCGATGTCGCGCCATCGACATCGTAATCGCCGAACACGGCGATGGTCTCGCCGGCCGCAAGCGCCCGGGCGAGCCGGCTGGCGGCGCCTTCCATGTCCTTGAGATGGCCGGGATCGGGCAGTTGTTCGCGCAGGCGCGGCTCAAGGAAGGCCGGCGCATCTTCAGGGCCGACGCCGCGCCCGGCCAGAACGCGGGCAACGACTTCCGGCAGCGACAGCCGTTGCGCCAGCGCCAGCGCCAGCGCCGCCCGGTCGTCGGCGAGGCGCGCCTGCCAGCGTTTACCGGTCAGCGACCGCCCGACGCCGAGAAAAGCCTCGCGACTTCGTTCCGCCGGCACGAAACCGGCCGATCAGTGTCCGTCGGCCTTGACGCCCGGTTTGCGGGCGAAATTATGCGTCGCATCGATCACCCGGACCGTGCCGGTCTTCGAACGCATGACAATCGAATGGGTCGCGGCGCCGTGCGAGAAACGGCGCACGCCGCGCAGCATCGAGCCGTCGGTGACGCCGGTCGCGGCGAACATCACGTCGCCCTTAGCGAGGTCGAGCAGGCCGTATTTACGGTCAAGGTCCTTGATGCCGAGGCGCGCGGCGCGTTGCTTCTCGTCGTCGTTGCGAAAGACCAGTCGCGTTTGCATCTGCCCGCCGATGCAGCGCAGCGCCGCCGCCGCCAGCACGCCCTCGGGCGCGCCGCCCTGGCCGATATAAATATCGACGCCGCTATCGGCGCGCGAGGTGGCGATGACCCCGCTCACGTCGCCATCCGAGATCAGCATGATTCGCGCCCCTGCATCGCGTACCTTGGCGATGATGTCGGCATGGCGCGGCCGGTCGAGGATGCAGACGACCAGATCGGCTATCTCCACCTTCTTCGCCTTGGCGAGGTTCTTGAGGTTTTCCTTCGGGTCGGCGTCGAGATCGACCACGCCGTCGGGCAGGCCGCCGCCGACGGCGATCTTGTCCATATAAACATCGGGCGCGTTGAGAAACCCACCTTCCTCGGCCATCGCGATAACGGCGAGCGCGTTGTGCCCGCCCTTGGCGGTGATCGTCGTTCCTTCGAGCGGGTCGAGCGCGATATCGACGCGCGGCCCGCTGCCATTGCCGACCTTTTCGCCGATGAACAGCATCGGCGCTTCGTCGCGCTCGCCCTCGCCGATCACCACCACGCCTTCGATGGCCAAAGCGTTGAGCGCACGGCGCATGGCGTCTACCGCCGCCTGGTCGGCGGCCATCTCGTCGCCGCGGCCCATCAGCCGCGAGGCCGACAGCGCCGCCGCCTCGGTCACGCGCACCACCTCCAACGCTAGGTTGCGGTCCATGGTCATGCGCTCGGACATTTCATCCTCCCCGATAGCGAAATTCAGAATTTTTCGATGCGAATCACGTGCGCCGGCTCGAGCACCGCCGCCAGGGCGGAAATGCGCGCCAAGACGCGATTCATCGCCGCTTCTTCCGTTTCGTGGGTGGTCAGCACCACCGGCACCATTTCATCCGGCCGCCGGCCGCGTTGCAACATCGATTCGAGCGATACCTGCTCGTCGCGCAATGCTGCGGTCACGTCGGCAATCACGCCCGGCCGGTCGACCACCATCAGGCGCACATAATAGGCACCGCGATGGCGCGACATCGGCGCCGCCGGCGCCCTGGCGAGCTCCGTCGCCGGCACGGCGAAGGTCATCGCGCGCCGGCCGCGCGCCAGGTCCATCAGATCGGCGACCACGGCCGAGGCGGTCGGCCCCGCGCCCGCGCCGCGCCCTTCGAATACCGTGTTGCCGACAAAATCGCCTTCGACGACGACGGCGTTGTAGACGTCCTCGACATGGGCGATCGGCGTTTCCACCGGCACCATGCACGGATGAACGCGCTGCTCCAGTCCCGCTTCGGTCATCCGGGCGAGGCCGAGCAGCTTGATGCGGAAGCCAAGCTCGCGCGCATATTCGATGTCGGTCGCCGCAACGTTGCGGATGCCCTCGATATGTATGCCGGCAAAATCGATCTCGGTGCCGAAGGCGACGCCAGCGAGGATGGCGAGCTTGTGGGCAGCGTCGATGCCGTCGACGTCGAAGCTCGGGTCGGCCTCGGCGTACCCGAGCTTCTGCGCCTCAGCGAGAACCTCGGCGAATGGCTTGCCGGTCTTGCGCATGGCGGTAAGGATATAATTGCAGGTGCCGTTGAGGATGCCGTAGACGCGCGTGATGCGGTTGGCGGCGAGCCCTTCGCGGATCGCCTTGATCACCGGAATGCCGCCGGCGACTGACGCTTCGTAGGCGAGGCTGACGCCGCGCGCCTCCGCCTCCTTGGCCAGCGTGGTGCCGTGTTTGGCGAGCAGCGCCTTGTTGGCGGTCACGACATGCCGGCCGGCGGCAATAGCGGCCTCGCAAACCTGTTTCGCCACCCCGTCGGCGCCGCCGATCAGCTCGACGACCACCTCGGCATCTGCCGCCGCCGCCATCGCAGCCGGATCGTCGTGCCACGCCGCCGAACCCAAGCCAATGCCGCGATCGCGGCCGCGGGTACGAGCGCTGACCGCCGTCACCACCAGTGCGCGACCGCAGCGCCGCGCGATGCGCTCGCCATTGGCGGCCAGCAGCTTCAACACGCCGGCACCGATCGTACCGAGGCCGGCGATTGCGATCTTCAGCGGTTGTGCGGTCCGAGACGGCGGGTTCAAGTGGCCAACGCGGGGCTACCGGTGGATTTCGGCTTCTTCTGGGTCGGCGGCTCGGGCAGCCGGTCGCCGCTGAGGAAGGCCTTGATGTTGCGGACCGCCTGCCGGATGCGTTGCTGGTTTTCAACCAGCGCCAGCCGCACATGGCCGTCGCCGTATTCGCCGAAGCCGATGCCCGGCGACACAGCGACATGCGCCTTCTGCAAAAGCAACTTCGAGAATTCGAGCGAGCCGAGATGCGCATACTCCGGCGGGATCGGCGCCCAGGCGAACATCGAGGCCGGCGGGCTCGGCACCGGCCAGCCGGCCTGGGCAAGACCGGAGATGAGAACGTCGCGGCGTTGGCGATACAGCTCGCGGATTTCGCTCACGCAATCCTGCGGGCCATTGAGCGCCGCCGCCGCCGCCACCTGGATCGGCGTGAAAGCGCCGTAGTCGAGATACGATTTGATGCGGGCGAGCGCCTTGATCAGCGTTTTGTTGCCAGC
>JACQAF010000044.1 GCA_016195145.1 Rhodospirillales bacterium | reverse complement strand
GGCGCGGCGGGCCATGGCCCGCCATTGGGCGCGCGAGGTCAGAAAGAACGAAAGAATATTGGCGACGGCGAACATCGCGCCGCCCGGAACCCAGACTGCCATCAGGAACCTGCCGCCCGGCTTCAGGACGCGGAATATTTCGTGCAAGGCCCCTTCCTTGTACCGGCCGAGATGGTCGTAGACGTTGGTGCTGATGGCGCTGTCAAAGCTGATATCGTCAAAGGGCAGATCGGTGAGATCGGCGGTTTCGATTCGCACGCGCTCGCTTAGGCCGGCGGCGCGCAAATTATGCTCGATCTGGGTGCGCCCGCCATCGTCGATATAGTCGGCGTCGAACCGGTCGATGGCGACGACGCGGCCGTTGCGCAAGCCTTTGCTGAGGGCGATGGTGGTGCGCCCCGCGCCGCAGCCGGCGTCGAGCACGAGGTCATGGTCGCCTTGCAGGAAATCGACCATTGGCAGCACGACATGATCGGCGCTGCGGAACGAGCGCATGATCGAGTTGCCAACGGAAAAGGCGGCGGCAAGCAATAGCACGAGGAAGGCGAGGGGCCACCAGGCTGGGGCGGCGACCTGGATCGCCACGGCAGCCGAGGCGGCGACGAGGGCGCCGACGGCCAGGCCGTTCATCCACTCAGGCCCCCAGCCGAAATCGTATATGCCAGCGACGGGGGCAGCCTGACGGGTGCGCCCCCTGAGGATACGACGAACGATCTGGCGTAGCGCCACGATGTAGAGGGAGGCGAGGACGACGATGCCGCCGACCAGATGGAATCCGGCAAACAGGAGAATGGAGCCGGAGACCGCTTTTAGCGACGGCACGTAGACCAGCAGGAGCAAACCGGCAACCAGGCCGAGGACGCCGACGATCCAGGTATGGCTGTGAATGTTTCGTTGCGGCGTGTCGTTCATCGCGGGGTGATCGTGGGCCATTCGGGCATTCCTTGATTCGGGCGCACGGGCTGAAAAACGGGCTTGCGGGATCGCAATGTTTTATCCTATCCCCCAGGATATGATAATGGCAAGCACAGAGAAACAGCACAGGGGCGCGCGCCGCTATCTGCACGCCGCCGAACGCATAGTTATCGCATAATGTTTATTATCGCAAATAATAGATATAAATTTTATTCAAAGGCTTAATCTGGTGATTATTTGTGCGAACAGTTAAATGAGGCTCGCCGGTCCCGACGTGGGCGCTACGGCTCAATCGTCATGCCGTCATAAGCCGGCTCGACGCCGGACGGCAGCTGGGCCGCGAAGTCCGTGTAATCGACCGTATGGTTCATGTGCGTGAGGATGGCGCGGCGCGGCTTCACCCGCGCGATCCAGGCCAGGGTCTGCTCGAGATGGCTGTGAGCCGGGCTCGGACGGACCTGAAGGCAATCGACGATCCAGGTATCGATCCCTTCAAGCGCTGCAAAAGCTTCGTCTGGCATCTCCTTGACATCCGTCGAATAGGCGAACTTTCCGAAACGCAGACCGAGAGTCGGGTCGCGGTCCCCGCCATGAATTTGGCGGAACGGCGTGACGGCGAGCGCGCCGATCGCGAACGGCCCTTCGATCGGCCGCGGCACCAACGCTGGCGCGTACCACGCCCCTTCGTGGGTGCGCGGACGTTCGAAGGCGTAGCCAAAGCGTTCCTGCGCCAGACGCAGCGTGTCCGGCTCGCCCCACAGGTCGAGCGGCGCGTTGCGGTGGTAGTTGACCGAGCGCAGATCGTCGATGCCGTGCAGATGGTCGGCGTGGCCGTGGGTCAGGATGACCGCATCGACGGTGGCCAGCCCGGCGGCGAGGAATTGCTGGCGCAAATCGGGCGCACAATCGACCAGGATCCGTGTCGGCCCCTCCTCGACCACGACCGACACGCGCGTACGCTTGTTGCGCGGATCGGGCGAGCGGCAGATCGGGCAGCCGCAGCCGATCAGCGGCACGCCCCCCGAGCCGCCGCAGCCGAGCACGGTGATCTTCATGGCGCGCTGGGGGGCGTTGCGGGCGGCGTCGCGCGGGCGAACAGGGCGAAGAAATTGGCCGTCGTCGCACAGGCCAGTTCGGCGGGCGATATGCCCTTGAGTTCGGCCACCTTGGCCGCCGTATGGGCGACATAGGCCGGCTCGCACGGCTTGCCGCGCATCGGCATCGGCGCGAGATAGGGCGAATCGGTTTCGACCAGCAGCCGGTCGAGCGGCAGCGCCCTGACCGTGGCGCGCAGATCCTCGGCGTTCTTGAAGGTGACGATGCCCGAGATCGAGATGTAGAAGCACATTTCCAGCGCCCGCTCGGCCAGCCGATGCGACGAGGTGAAGCAGTGCAGCACGCCGGCGAGCGGCCCGGCGCGGCGGCCCTCGGCGAGCATCGCCGCCGTATCGTCGTCGGCGTCGCGGGTGTGGACGATGAGCGGCAGGCCGCTTTCGCCGGCGGCCCGCATATGGGCGCGGAAATTCGCCTGCTGCTGGTCGCGCGGGCTCTCGTCGTAATAGTAATCGAGGCCGGTCTCGCCGATGCCGACCACCTTGGGGTGCGCGGCCAGCTCGACCAGCCGGGCGGCGTCGGCCGTCTCGTTCTTTGCCTCGTGCGGATGGATGCCGACCGAGCAGTAAATATTGTCGTGCCCTTCGGCCAGCGCGCGCACGCGGGCGAAATCCTTGAGCTTGGTGCCGATGGTCAGCAGCGTGCCGACGCCGGCGCTGCGGGCGCGCGCCAGCACGCCGGGAATGTCGTCGGCCATCGGCGCGTAGTCGAGATGGCAGTGGCTGTCGACCAGCATCTCAGCGCCCTTTTTGTCCGCCCTTCCCGGCCGTCGCTTCGCCCTCCTCCACATAGCGCGGGAAGATGCCTTGCGGCGCGGGCAACGCCGTGCCAGCAACAAGCGCGCGCTCGAACGCCGCGAAATCGCGGGCATCGGCCGGTATGGCAAGCTGGTCGAGCAGCTTCGCCATCGCATCCGGCATGAACGGTTGAAGCAGAAGGCCGAGGCGGCGCAGCGTCTCGGTCAGCGCATAAAGCACCGTGCTCATCCGCGCCGGATCGGTCTTGCGCAGTGTCCACGGCGCCTGTTCGTCGATATATCGGTTGGCGTCGCCAACCACCTGCCACAGCGCATCGAGCGCCTTGTGAAACAACTGTTCGGCCAGCTCCGCCCGCACGGCCGGTAGCAGGTTGCGCGCCGCGCCGAGAAGCTTTTCGTCGGCGGCGGTCAGCGCGCCCGGCTGCGACACCGCGCCGCCGGCATTCTTGGCGACGAAGCTCAGCACGCGCTGCGCCAGATTGCCGAGATCGTTGGCGAGGTCGGTATTGAGCCGGCGAACCATCGCGGCGTGCGAGAAATCGCCGTCCTGGCCGAACGGCACCTCGCGCAACAGGAAATAGCGCACCGGGTCGAGGCCGTATCTGGCGATCAGGGCGTTGGGCTCGACCACGTTGCCGAGCGATTTCGACATCTTCTGGCCCTCGACCGTCCACCAGCCATGAGCGAAGACGCGCTGCGGCGGGGCGATCCCGGCAGCCTTGAGGAAGGCCGGCCAGTAGACCGCGTGGAAACGCACGATGTCCTTGCCCACCATGTGAAGATCGGCCGGCCAGAAGATTGAAAACAGGTCTGTTTTCGTGTCCGGATAACCGACAGCGGTGATGTAGTTGGTCAGCGCGTCGAGCCACACATACATGATGTGGTCCGGCGCGTCGGGTACCGGCACGCCCCATTTGAACGTAGTGCGCGAGATCGACAGGTCGGTCAGCCCCTGCCTGACGAACGAGATCGCCTCGTTGCGGCGCGAGACCGGGCCGATGAAGCCCGGGTTTTCGGTTTCGTAATAGGCGATCAGCCAATCCTGCCAGTCGGACAGGCGGAAGAAATAGCTCGGCTCCTCCACCCACTCGACCTCGGCGCCCGAGGGCGCGCGTTTCTTGCCGTCGGGCCCGGTGACCAGCTCGTTCTCGCCGTAAAACGCCTCGTCGCGCACGGCATACCAGCCGGCGTATTTGCCGAGATAGATGTTGTCCCGCCCCTTGGGCGATTTGTTGGCGGCAATGGCGCGCCAGATCGCCTGGCTCGACTTGATGTGCCGCGCTTCGGTCGTGCGGATGAAATCGTCGTTGGAGATGTTGAGCGCTTTGGCGAGAGCGCGAAAATTCTGCGACACCTTGTCGGTGAAGGCCTGCGGCGTCATCCCGGCGGCGGCGGCGGCCTTCTCGACCTTCTGGCCATGCTCGTCGGTGCCGGTGAGGAAATGGACGCGAGCGCCGTCGAGCCGCATGAAGCGCGCCAGCACGTCGCAGGCCAGCGTCGTATAGGCGTGGCCGACATGCGGGGCGTCGTTGACGTAATAGATCGGCGTGGTGACGTAGTAATGTTTCATGTTGAGCGGCGTTTCATGTGGGCGCGGCTGTCTGCGCTGCGGGGGACCGGTGCGGACCCGTATATTTAGGCGATGATCGTCCAACAAGCCACTGATAAAGAAAGCTTAGGGTGGCGGCCGGCCGGAGCTTTGCCGGCTATCCCTCGGCCGCCTCGGCGACGGCGAGGAGCGCATCGAGCAGCACTAGCTTGCGGTCGAGGTTGAGCCCTTCAGCCGCTCCCGGCAGGCGGCCGAGGCGCTCCCACACCGGCAGCCAGCGATCGCCGCCGTGCGCGGCGAGGCGAGCAATCAGCTCCCCCTCGCCCGCCACGATGGCCGGGACCGGTTGGCCGGTTGCCGCGTGGCGAACGATGCGCGCCACCCAGCCGGCAAGAAGCTCGAACGCCGTACGCAGGCCGGCGGTCGCATCGGCCCCGCGCGCCAGGTGGTCGTCGGCGAAATCATGCACCGCCGGCACGTCGAGCGCCGGCAGGCGGGCGAGCAGGCCGATCAGCTCGCGATAAAGCTCGACCCCGCCGCGGTCGGTAAGGTCGATGGCCCGGCCGATCGACCCCTCGGCGAGGCGGATCAGGGCCGCACGATCGGCATCGTCGAGTTCGGGCCGCGCCTGGCCGAGCAGCGCCGCGACGTCGGCATCGGCAAGCGGCGGCAGGGCGAGGAAACGGCAGCGCGACCGGATGGTCGCCAGCAGCCGTCCCGGCGCGTGGCTGACGAGCAGGAGAAGCGCGTTCGGCGGCGGTTCTTCGAGAATCTTCAGCAGCGCGTTGGCGGCGCTAGGGTTCATGTTCTCGGCCGCGTCGATGACGACGATTCGCCAGCCGCCTTCGACCGGGGTCAGGCGCATGGCGTCGATCGTCTGCCGCACCTGCGCGACGACGATTTCCTGCGTCGGCTTGCCGGTGTCGGGATGGATCATCCCGGGTTCGAGGGTGAAGAGATCGGGGTGGCCGCCGGCGGCGACGCGGCGGAAAACCGGGTGCTGGGCCGGCAGCGCCAGCGATTGCAATGGACCGGCGCCGAACAGGCCGTCATTCGCGCCGCCGCCGGCGAGGATGAAGCGCGCGAACCGATAGGCGAGGGTCGCCTTGCCGATGCCGTGCGGCCCCGTAATCAGCCACGCATGCGGCAGCCGGCCCGACTCCCAGGCGGCGAGCAGCGCCCGCTCGGCCGCCCCCTGCCCGACCAGAGCGACAGCGGCGCGCGGCGACAGCGATTCGACCGGCTGCGGAGCGGCGAGCGCACTCATCGATCGAGATGGAGCCGGAAGCGCCGGCCGACAGCGGCAAGAATTTTCGTCGTCGTTGCGTCGGCGTCGCCCGCGGCGTCGATAACGGCGCAGCGCTTGGGTTCGCGCCGCGCGATATCGAGAAACCCGCGACGCAAGCGCTCGTGAAAGGCGCGGCCCATGCGCTCGTAGCGCGTTTCGGCGCCAGGGCGGCCGCCGGCGCGGGCAAGCCCCTGTTCCACCGGCAGATCGAGAATAACGGTAAGATCGGGCGCGAAATCGCCGACCGTGGCGCGATAGAGCGCCTGGACTGCACGGCGGCCGAGGCCGTGGCCGTAACCCTGATAGGCCATCGTCGAATCGGCGAAGCGGTCGGAGATCACCCATTCGCCGGCGACGAGCGCCGGGCGCACGACATGCGCCAGATGCTCGGCCCGCGCGGCGAAATGCAGCAGCGCTTCGGTCATCGGCTGCAGGCCGTCGGGATCGCCCTCGACCAGCAGCTTGCGGATGCGTTCGGCGGCCGGCGTGCCGCCCGGCTCGCGGGTCGTACGCACGGTAAGCCCGACACGGTGCAGCGCCTCGGCCAGGCGCGGGATTTGGGTCGATTTGCCGGCGCCCTCGCCGCCTTCGAGAGTAATGAAACGGCCGCGCGGCGGCGCGGTTTTTTTCGGCCTGGAGGCGGCCCGCGGCGCGGCGCGGCGGGCGGTCACTTCTCGCCGCTGCCCCACAGCAGATAACTGACCGCGGCTCCGATGCGGCCGGCGAAGCCGAGACGGTTGACGGGTTCCTGCGCGACCAGCGGCAGCTCGATGGTTTCGATGCCGGGCGCGGTGACCACCACCTTGCCGAGGGCCGCCCCCTTGGCGATCGGCGCCGGCACAGGCGAATCATAGGCGACGGTCACTTTCATCTGCGGCCGCGCCCGGCGCGGCAAGGTGACGGTCAGATCGTTGACCGGGATGAGCTGAACCGTCGTCTGGTCGCCGAGCCAGACATCGGCGCGATCGACCGGCTGTCCCGCCTTGAACAGGGCGTAATTGTTGAACTCGCGATAGGCCCATTCGAGGAGCCGCTCGGATTCTTCACCCCGCACCTTGATGCTTTGCATGCCGTTCAGCACCATGACAATGCGCCGGCCATCGCGAACGGCCGAGGCGGTCAGGCCATAACCCGCCGCATCGGTATGGCCGGTCTTGACGCCATCGGCGCCGAGGCTCTTGTAGAGCAGCGGATTGCGGTTGCCCTGGCGGATCGGCGTGCCTTTTTCGTCGGTGCCGTAGGTGAAGGTGATCTCGCTGTAATATTTGTAATACTCGGGGAAGTCGGCGATCAGCCGCTTGGCGAGAATCGCGAGATCGCGGGCCGTCGTGTAATGCTCGGGGTCGGGCCAGCCGGTCGAATTGCGGAAATTGCTGCCGGTCAGGCCCATGCGCCGGCCTTCCTCGTTCATCTGGTCGGCGAAGGCCGCCTCGCTGCCGGCAAGCCCCTCGGCCAGCACGATGCAGGCATCGTTGCCGGACTGGATAATCATGCCGCGCAAGAGGTCTTCCACCGAAACCTGCGAGTTGATGGCGACGAACATCTTCGAGCCCTGTATCCGCCAGGCCTTTTCGCTGACCGGCAGCTTGTCGGTCAGCGACAGGCGGCCTTCCTTGAGCGCCTTGAAGACCAGATAGCCGGTCATGATCTTGCTCATCGACGAAGGGGGCATTTGCTCGTCGGCGTTCTTCTCGAACAGGACGGCGTCGGTCTGGAAATCGACGATGATCGCCTGGCGCGCCGACGCTTCGGGGGTCGAGGCCGGCGCCGGGGCCGGCTTGGCGGCGGGTTGGGGCTGCGCGGCGGGCGCCTGCTTGGGGGTCTTGCTGCGCTCCTGGCGGGGTTGCTGGGCGAATGCAGCCGGCGCAACGGCAAGGCCGATAACGGCAGCCATGGCGCCCGCGAGCGCGACGACAGCGAGGTTACGACGAAGAGAAGCTAGGAATGGCATCGTTCTGTCCCATGGCTTGCGAGAATTAAGGTCGGCGGCTGACAAATCAGGCCGGCTCTCTGCCTTTGCAGATTGCCAATTAGGCGTAGAAATGCGCCAAAAGTTGGGCGCGCCCGCCCCTCAATCGACCACGATCCGCGCCTCCGGCGCAACACCAGTCACATCGGCGAGCAGCGCATCGGCTTCCTGGACCGACTGCACCGGACCGACGCGGACGCGATAGAGCTGCTGATTGCCCACCGACACCTGGGTAACCTGGGCGCGGCCATAGCGCGACAGGCGCGCGCTCAGACGATAGGCATTGTCGTAATTGGTGAAGGCGCCGGCCTGAACGAAGATATTCGATGCGCGGACGGCTTCCTGCGTGATCACCGGGGCGGCGGCGGCCTGTTGCGGCACCGGCAAGGCGGCAACCTCGTTCGATACCGGCGGCGTTGTCCGCGCGGCGCCCGGGGCAACAGGTACGGCGAGTGCCGACCCCGGTTGGGTAATAACCGGCGGTGCGGGCCGGGCAACCGGCTCGCGATTCACCGTATTGTTGTTGCGGTTGGCGTTTCGCCGGGACGGTTGCTGAGCGCCGGATGCTGGCGGCAGGGTCGCCGACGGAGGCGGCAGCGGTACCGAGGCGACGGGACCGGCCGATCGCGCGCCCGGCGGCGGCGGTAAAGCGTCGCTCGCGACGACCGATTCGCGGGGGACGGCAGCGACAGTTTCGCCGCCACCGCCGGCGCCGCGCAGCAACGAGGCCCTGAGCGCCTGGCTTTCTTGCGCAAGAATGCGAACTTGGACGCGCGTCGTGCCCTGCCCTTCGAACCCGAGAAGCTGCGCCGCGCGGCGCGAGACGTCGATTATCCGCCCGCGCGCGAACGGCCCGCGGTCGTTTACCCGCAGCACCAGCGAGCGACCGTTTTCGAGATTGGTCACCCGCACGAGGCTTGGCATCGGCAAGGTCTGATGGGCGGCGGTGAGCGCATTCATATCGTAAACTTCGCCGTTGGCGGTCAGCCGGCCATGAAAATTCACGCCGCTCCGCTCCCCGCCATAGAATGAGGCGATGCCGGTTTCGTTGAAATTGTAATCCTCGCTTGGGTAATACCAGGTGCCGGCGATCTGGTACGGATTGCCGACCTTATACTCGCCTTGCGGGCGTGAATCGCTGGCATTGACCTGCTTGGCGGCATGAATGGCGAGCGTGGTTTCCGCGCACCCACTCAGCGCCAGCCCGGCCAGAACCGTGACGGCCAACAACAGAGGACTGGGGCGGCGCATCATCTAGGGGTGCACCCATCGGTAAAACAATAGATATAGCAATCTACCTGTCGCCGATCTGATCGGCAAGGTGGCCGACGGCGGTGGCAAAAAATAGCGACCGGTTCCAGCGCAGCAAGACCCGGTAATTATCGTAGACGAGATAGGCCCGGCCGTCGCTGCCCCCGGGCTGGATCAGCGAGGCCATTAGGTCGCGTCCGGGCAGATCGCCGCCATCGGCGCGGCGAACGCCAAGGGCCTGCCACTGGCTGAGCGGCTTCTGGGTTTGGACGCGCACGCCCTCGATCAGCGCCCGGTCGAAGCCGGTCGGCAGGCGTACCTCCCGCCCCCAGGTCTCGGTATCCTTCCAGCCCGATTTGGCTAGGTAATTGGCCGCCGAGGCGAAGACATCGGTCCGCGAATTCCAGATGTCGATCTTGCCGTCGCCGTCGCCATCGACGGCAAAAGCAAGAAAGCTTGACGGCATAAACTGGCTCTGCCCCATGGCGCCAGCCCACGAGCCGCGCATATCGCGCGCCGCCACGAAACTGCGATCGACGATAGTCAGGGCGTTGAACAGCTCTTCGCGGAAAAAGGCGCTGCGCCGCCCGTCATGGGCGAGCGTGGCGAGGGCCGCGATCACCGGGAAATTGCCGGTGAACCGGCCGAAATCGGTTTCGATCGCCCATAACGCGACGATGAACCGCTGTTGTACGCCATAGCGGCGCGATACGCGGTCAAGGATGTCCCGATGTTCGGCCAGGCGCTGCCGGCCGGTCTCGATCCGCGCCTTGTTGACGACGCGGGCCATGTACTCGTCAAAGGTCTGGGTCACTTCCGGCTGGCGGCGGTCGAGTTCGAGCACGCGCGGAATAGGCGCAACGCCGGCCAGCGCTTCGTCAAGCGTGCGCGCCGACAGGCCGCGCTGAAGACCTTCGGCGCGCACGCCCATGAGCCAGGCGTCGAAATCGAGCTCGGCCGCCCGCACGGGATGGACGGCGGCAAAAACGGCGTATATAGCAAGAACGAATCGAAACGCGCGCATGTCGAAATTATAACCCCATCGGTACGGTTCGGCGCGCCTTCTTGCCACAGCGCACCCCCGCCAGCAATTCAAACCCGCGCGCAAGCGATCTATGACGGCGGAATGGGGCTCGGAAACAGGGCGTCTGTCCGGCCGGAATAATAATAGGCAAGCAGGCCGGCATATTCGCGAATCGCCTCGGCGACGTAATGCAGGTTCGATCCGAGACCGAACTCGGGCTCGAAAACGGTCGTGGTTTCGGTCGCATAGTCGATCGGATAGGCGATGATGTTCTTCCATCCGACATTGCGGAAGGTACCGACGGCGCGCGGCATATGGCGGGCGGAGGTAATCAGCAACCACCGCTCGCCCGGCCTGGGCTTGATCAGGGCATAGCTGAACGTTGCGTTCTCATAGGTGTTGCGCGATCTATCCTCGAACACGATCTGCGTCGTATCGACGCCGAGCCGGGCGAAGATGCGCCGGACGATATCGGCCTCGGTATCGCGGCCTTCGTACAACTCGGTCGAACCGCCGGTAAAGACATGGCGCGCCATCGGATAACGCCGCACCAGATCGATAAAGGTATCGAGGCGCGGCGAGCCGGCGCCGCTAGGGGAGCGCGGGATGCCGCGCTTGCCGATAACGTAATCGTCGATCACGCCGCCGAGAACGATGATGCCGTCGATCTGCGTCGGCACGGCGGTCGACGCGGGGAAGCGGTTCTCGATCGGCTGGAGAAGCCACTGGCCGAGTGGCAGCAATCCGGCCGCGAATGTAAACAGGGCTGCGGTCGTGACGACGATGCGCCCGAGGCCAAGCCATCGGCGCGTCCACAGCAAGGCGCTGCCGAGGAGCCAGGCGAAGAGAAGAAGGCTGCTTGGTTCGGCGAAGAACCAGAACAGCTTCGATAGGGAAAAGAAGGAATCGGCGCTCATCGGGGCGGCTAGATGTAGTCCGGTCGGGTTGTCTTGGCAACGCTGCTGCCGATGTCTCTATTCCCCGCACATGGGGAAATATGGCGGCTGACAGCCGCAAAACATCGGGCAAAACACGTTTTCGCGCCCGGCAAATCCGGCGCAGATCCCCTGCCCGGCGAAGCGTCCGTGAACCCGGCCGCCCCGCCGCCTGTTCGCGTCGTGGCGCGGCCGTTTACCGATAGGCGAGCCAGTAGCCGACGATACCGCCGGCGGCCACGCCGACGAGAACCGGCGTCGACGCGCCGGCGATTGCGGCGCCGATGGCGGTCGCCGCCGCCGGAGCGGCGGTCGCCACGGCCGATGCGGCCCCGGAGACGGCGGAGCTAACCGCCGCGCTGGTAGCGGCAAGACCCGAATTATAGACCGAGCCGATGAGGCCGCCGATCGTGGCGCCGGTGACGATGCTCACGGTCTGGGCTTGGGCGACGGCCGGCAAGAAACCGGCGATCAGGAAGGCGGCAAGAACCAGTTTACGCATCGACACTCCTCCTCGGGCTGGGTTCGCGGTCTCGAAGCCGCATGATTGGAGCATCGGCGGAGGAAACACGCACCCCCGCCCATGCCAGCAGAAACCGACCGGCGCACGGCGGATTGACGAATCGCACCAAGCACATGGCCGCCGGCATCATAGCAGCTTCATAACAGCTTCGCCGAAAAAATCCTGTTTTCTCGGCCCGCCCGGCAATATGCCGACGCCGCGCCTCGAATCCGTCTTGGGCTTGCCCTGCGCCGCCGAAACCCGTAGGCATTTCCCCCTGATCCGGATGGGTGGCCGAGCGGTTTAAGGCACCGGTCTTGAAAACCGGCAGGGGTGCAAGCTCCTCGTGGGTTCGAATCCCACCCCATCCGCCAATGGTCGCGGAACACAGGACGTAAACGGGCGCATGCCTTTTCTCGGCGTCGATAGCTGGCGGTGGCAGTATTTCGAGAACCAGCCGGTGCCGCGGGGGCTGACGATTCCCGTCGACGAGGCGACCGCCTGGGCGCTGTATCCCGAACGGCGCTGGATCCACAACAAGCTCAATATCTGCGCGACGCAGGGCATCGCCCACGGCCCGCACGGCACGTCGCCGCCGCGCTTTCCGGTGTTTTCGAAGCCGATCATGAACATGCGCGGCATGGGCACGGGCGGGCGGGTCATCCGCTCGGCGCGCGACTATGCCGCCTCGATCGAGCCCGGCCATATGTGGATGGAGCTGCTGACCGGTAACCATGTGAGCACCGACGCGGTCGTTGTCGACGGCGCGCCGCGCTGGTGGCGGCACGCGACCGGCAAGCCCGGCCGCGGGCGCGGCACCTTCGATTGCTGGATCGTCCATGCCCGCCGCCGGCCTCGGCTCGAAGCCTATATTGGCCGATGGTTACGTAAAAATCTCAAGGGCTTCACGGGCGTTGTTAATCTTGAGACGATTGGCGGGCGGATCATCGAATGCCATCTGCGCATGGCCGAACAATGGCTCGACCTCAACGGTCCCGGCTGGCTCGCGGCGGTGGTGCGCTTGTACAAGGACGGCGTGTGGCGCTTTACCGACGCCGACCGACGACGCGGCTACAGCGTCGTCCTATTCGGCGCGCACGGGCCGATGTGGCGCATCGACCCGGCGGCCGTCGAGGCCCTGCGGCGCGAACCGGGCGTGTCGTCAATCCAGATCACCTTCGAGGATGGCCGCGACCCGGCTCACCATGCGATGCCGCCGGGCGGCTTCCGGCTGGCGATTGTCAATTGCTGGAATCTGCGGCTCGGGCGCGCGGCTCGGGCGCGGCTGAAACGGGCGTTCCAGCCGGCCTGAACGGCTCCCGCCCGCGTATAGCGATTGATCGCGCCCGGCGACGGGATTACGGTCTATTCCAGACGGTTACGGGCGGGGGAAAGCATGAATAAACGATTGAACGGGCGTTGCCGGCGCGCATTGCCGTGTGTGCGGATGCGGCGCGATGGCTGATTCGGGCTCACCCGACTACGTGCCGGTCGCGCCGGGATATTTCGCCTCCCGCCGCCTCGTTCGCTATGCCGGCGCGTGGTCGCTCTGGGGACTGGGGGTCAGCGCGGTCATTACCGGCGAATTTTCCGGCTGGAATCTCGGCCTCGCCATGGGCGGGTTCGGCGGCCTGCTGGTCGCGACGCTGATCATTTCGGTGATGTACATGGCGCTGGCGTTTTCGCTCGCCGAGCTGGCGTCGGCGATGCCGTTCGCCGGCGGCGCCTATGCCTATGCGCGCAGCGCGCTCGGTCCATGGGGCGGTTTCGCCGCCGGGCTGGCGCAGAACGTCGCCTATATCCTGGCCGCCGCCGTGGTCATTCATAGCATGCGCGCGACGTGCATCATCGCGATTGTGCTGGCGACGATGGCGCTGGGCGTACTGGCGACATTCTGGATCACCGCCATTCCGCATTTCGATCTCAGATTTGCGCTCGATTTCGATGCCGAGTTCGGCGGATCGTCATGGCTGCCGCGCGGCGTCAGCGGCGTGGTCTGGGCGATGCCGTTCGCGATCTGGTTCTATCTCGCCATCGAGCAGGCCGGCGTCGCCGCCGAGGAAAGCAAGGACCCGCCGCGCAACATCCCGCGCGGGCTGATCTGGGGCATGGTGACGCTGATTTTCGCCGCGCTGATGACCCTCGTCTTCAATTCGGCGGCGCCGCCCGGCGCCAGTTTCCTCAGCACCGCCGAGGAACCGTTGCGTTTGGCGATGAACACCCTTCTCCACGGCACGTTCGATCCGGTGACGCTGTCGGTCATGGCCATGATCGGCCAGATCGCCAGCTTTCACGCCATGATCTATGCCTTCGGCCGCAGCGTCTTCGCGACCGCCCGCGCCGGCTATCTGCCGCGGACGCTGTCCCTCGCCCATTCGACGCGCAAGACGCCGCATGTGGCGCTGATCGCCGGCGGCACGATCGGCTATCTCGCGGCGGTGGCGATCGAATACGCGCCGAAGGATATTCCGGCGGCGGCGATCCTGTTGAACATGTCGGTGTTCTCCGCCGTGATCTCGTATGTGTTGCAGATGCTGTCCTATGTCATCCTGCGTCGCACCTATCCCGACATGCCGCGCCCCTATCGCAGCCCGATCGGCGCCACTGGCGCCGCGACCGCCCTCGGCATCGCCATCGTGTCGCTGATCATGATGTTTTTCATCCCGGCGATCCGCCCCGGCCTGATCGGCGTCGGCGTCATGTTCGTCATCGGCCTCGCCTATTTCGCCCTGTTCGCGCGCCGCCGGCTGGTGTGCAGCCCCGAGGAGGAGTTCGCCGTCAATCTGCGTCGCACGGCTTCCGTTCCGGCTGCCGGTCCGGCCGGCGCGCCGGTGCCGGTCGCCGGGCAGTGAGGAAGGGACGTATCCCGATGGGCGCCCGCGCATGATAAGCCACGGCATTCCCGACACATTCGTCGACATAATGGTCCTGGCGGGGGTGATCATCTTCGCCATTACGACGCTGTCGGCGCTGCTATGCTCGATTTTCGTCACGCGCAACAACCTGCTCTATCTGGGCTTGCAGCTGGCGCTGCTTTTCATCGTGCTGAGCATGTCGGAGAACTGGTCGTATCCGCTGTGGTTCGACGCGATCTTCGCCACGCTGGAGGATTTCCATCAGACGGTCCGCGCCCTGCTCATCCTGTCGATCGGCTTCACCATCGACATGGCGATCCGCTTCTTCGTCTGGGACGTGATGATAAAGCGCGACGGCCGCCTCGCGGTGCCCAAGCTCCTGGTCGCCGTGATCCGCGCCCTCATCTACCTGTTCGCCGGCCTGACCATCATGCAGTTCGTCTACGGCCAGTCGATCACTGCGCTCGCCACGCTGTCCGGCGCCTTCGCCCTGATCATCGGCCTGTCGGCGCAATCGACGCTGGGCGAGATGTTCGCCGGGATCGCCATCGCATTGTCGCAGCCGTTCCGCGTCGGCGACTGGGTCAAGGTCGGCAGTCTCGACGAGGGCCAGGTGGTCGACATGACCTGGCGGCTGGTGCGCATCGAGACGCGCGACCGCAATATCATCAACGTCACCAACCGGGTCGTCTCCGACTCGCCGGTGAAGA
>JACQAF010000074.1 GCA_016195145.1 Rhodospirillales bacterium | reverse complement strand
GAAGCTTTCCTCGGTCATCACCCGCATCGAATGGTCGACATCGACCAGCACCTGCGGCGCGAGATAGGGCGTGCCCGCCCTGTCGGCCGAAAATCTCTTGGTGTCGATCAGCGCCCGGGCCCCGGCCTTGACCGCATCGGCGATCTGGCCGCGCACGAATTCTGCGGCCGCGGTGCGGACCATCGGCCCCAGCGTCGTCGCCGGGTCGAGCGGGTCGCCGAGTACGTATTTGTTGGTCAGGTCGACGAAGCCGGCGACGAATTTGTCGTACACGTCGCGGTGGACGTAGATGCGCTCGATACCGCAACACGACTGGCCGGAATTGAAGAAGCTACCATCGACCAGATTCTCGACCGCGTGGTCGAGATTGGCGTCAGGCCGGACATAGGCCGGGTCCTTGCCGCCGAGTTCGAGACCGGTGCCGATGAAACGCTCGGCTGCGGCGCGTTGCACGGCGTGCCCGCCTTCGACCGAGCCGGTGAAGGCGACGAAATCGACATCGGGGCTCTTGATCACCGCCTCGGTGTCGGCATGCGACAGATGCAGGATCTGGAACACGCCCTTGGGCAGGTCGGCGGCGGCGAAGCCCTCGGCGAAGCGTTCGGCGACCAGCGGCGTCTGCGCCGAGTGCTTGAGGATCACCGCATTGCCGGCGAGGATCGCCGGCACCACGGCGTTGACCGCGGTGAGGAACGGATAGTTCCACGGCGCCACGACGAAGACGACGCCGAGCGGCTCGTGGCGGATGAAGCGGGTGAAGCCCTGCTTGGGTTCGACCTTGAGGTCGGCGAGCGCCGCCGGCGCGGCGCCGATCATGTAGCGCGAGCGCTCGGCAAGGCCGCCGATCTCGCCCGGCGTGTAGCGGATCGGCCGCCCCATCTGGCGGGTGATCTCGGCGGCGATTTCGGCCTTGCTGGCCTCCATCGCCTCGACGAAGCCGGTGCACAGCTTCGCCCTCTCGGCCAGCGGGACGTTGCGCCAGTCGCGCTGGGCCGCCTTGGCGGCGGCGAGCGCAGCGGCGATGTCCTTGGCCGAGGCGAGCGGCCGTTCGACGAGCACCTTGCCGTCGATCGGCGATACGGTCTTGAGCATGGGCATGTCAGATAATCTCGAAATAGCGGTCGAGCTCCCAGTCGGTGACGTGCTTGCGGAATTCGCGTTCTTCCCATTCGCGGGTCGCGGCGTAATGATCGACGAAAGCGTCGCCGAACAGCGACCGCGCGGCCTTCGAGGCCTTAAGCCGCCCGGCCGCGTCCATCAGCGTGCGCGGCAGGTCGAGCTTGGCCGGGTGTTTCTGGTCATAGGCGTTGCCCTGGATCGGTTCGCCGAGCTTGAGCTTGTTTTCGATCCCCCACAAGCCCGAACCCAGCGCCGCGGCCAGCGCAATATAGGACGTGCCGTCGGCGGCCGCGACGCGGTACTCGACGCGCTGCGACTTGGCCGAGCCGGGGATGACGCGCAGCGCCGTGGTGCGGTTCTCCACTCCCCAGGTGGCCGAGGTCGGCGCCCAGAAGCCGGGGATCAGACGGCGATAGGAATTGACCGTCGGCGCGACCATGGCGAGGATCTCGGGCATCAACGCCTGCTGTCCGGCGACGAAGCTGCGCATGACGTCGCTCATCCGGTGGGGCGCCTTGGCGTCGTAGAAGGCGGAGCCTTCCTTCTTGCTCCCGTCGCGCCACAGCGACATGTGGATATGGCCGCCGCAGCCGGGCCAGTCCTTCGACCATTTGGCCATGAAACTCGCCATCCAGCCGCGGCGCTGGGCGAGCACCTTGGTAAAGGTCTTGAACAGCGCCGCCTTGTCGGCCGAGGCGAGCGCATCGCCGACCCGGATCGCCGCTTCGAGCACGCCGGCGCCGGTTTCGGTGTGCAGGCCCTCGATGCCCATATCCATCTCTTCGCACTGGCGCAAGAGATCGTGATACCAGTCCGACCACACCGAGCTGCGCAGGACCGAATAGCCGAAATAGCCGGGCGAGATCGGCTTCAAGTTACGATAATGCTTCTCGCGCACCGAATGCGGCGTCTCCTCGAAAACGAAGAATTCGTATTCGAAGGCGCTCATTATCGAGAAACCCATCTTGCCGGCCTTGTCGATGACGCGGCGCAGGGCCGCGCGCGGGCAGACGGCCTCGGCCTGGTCGGCGAATTCGCAGAGGAAGAACAGCATGCCGTTCTCGAACGGCAGTTCGCGGCAGGTGCTCGGCAGCACGCGCACCGGCGCGTCGGGATAGGCGGTGTGCCAGCCAGTATAGGTCACATTGTCGTAAAGCTGGTCGTTCGAATCCCAGCCAAGGACGACGTCGCAGAATCCGAAGCCGGAATCGAGCGCCGAGAAGAACTTGTCGCGCGCGAGATATTTGCCGCGCAGAATGCCGTCGACGTCGAATACGCCGACCTTGATGTGCGACAGGTTGCGCTCGCGCACGATGCGCCGCGCGTCGTCGGCGGTTTTTACCTGATTAGGCTGCATTTTCGGTTTCCCCCTTTTCGATCGACCTAACTTGCCGAAAACCGGCCGGCTTGGGAAGGCCTGTCCGGCTCCGCTTTCGGCGCGTCAGGCGGCCAGCGCCCGGTCGAGGAAGTCGAGCCGGTCCTGCCCCCAGAACATTTCGTCGCGATAGACATAGGTCGGCGCGCCGAACACGCCACGATCGATCGCTTCCTGGGTATAGGCGTCGTAGATCGCCTTGGTCTCCGGCTCGGCTGCGGCGGCCAGCAGCATGTCGGCGTTGCGGCCTTGCTCGCGGGCGATGGTCTTGAGCGTGTCGGCGTCGGAAACGTTGCGCTCCTCGGCCCATACGGCGCGCATCAACGCGCCGGCGAGCGCGAGGGCGCCAAGCTCCTTGCGGTCGGCGGCAATGACCAGCAATGCCCCCGGGTCCATCGGTACCGGGAAATGCTTGGGCTGCAGATTGAGCGGCAGGGCGAGGAAATCGCGCCAGCGGCGCAGCTCGACCAGGCGATAGGCAAGGCGCTGCGACGGCCGCTTGCCGAGCGGCAGGCCGCCCGAAACCGGAAAGACCCGCCCCAGATCGACCGGCTTGACGTTGACCTTCGCCCCATGCCGCTTGGCGATCTCGACGAAACGCGTATGGCCGAGATAGGTCCATGGCGATGGGGGCGTGAAGTAGTAATCGACGACTTTGGTCATCTTGGGCAATCTCCGGACGGAAGGGCGCTAGGGGATCGGTTCTGGAAGCCCCACGATGGTACAAGTCGGGCCGCTCTGCTAGCGTTTTCGTCAGGGGTCGGAAGGACGCAACCATGAGCCGCCGGGACCGTCGCAAACAGGCAAAGCAGGGGGCGAACCGGCCGCCGGGCACGGCGCGCCGGCCGGCGGGGGTCAGCGACATGCTGCTGCGCCACGCCGGCCAGATCGGCATGCCGGACGTGGATTTCGACGCGCTGGCCCAGGCGGCGGCGGCGGCGAGCAAACCGGGGGTCGACGTGGCGATCGGCACCCTCCGCCGGCAGGAAGACATCGCGCGTAAGATTGCCAAGACCGAGCGGGCGCTTGCCCACGAGCCCGACTCGCTGGCCCTGTTGCTGGCGCTGGCCGAGCTGCAGAAACAGGCCGGCCAGCGCGACGCGGCGCTCGCCACCTTCCGGCGCTGTCATGCACTGGCGCCCGCGCGCGGTGACATCCGGCACATGGTCGATGCGCTGTCGGGCCAGGCCCCGGCGCGGGCGGCCGACGAATACGTGATCGGGCAGTTCGACGGCATCGCTGACAAATACGACGAGAAGCTGCGCCACTGGCTCGACTACAAGGGGCCGGAAATCGTCCATCGCGCAGCGCTTGCCGCCCTTGGCCCCAATCCGCCGCGCCAGGACATTCTCGATCTCGGCTGCGGCACCGGTCTCAACGCACCGCTGTTCAAGGCGCTGGCCCGCCGCCTCGACGGGGTCGATCTGGCCCCGCGTATGATCGAGCGGGCGCAAGCGCGCGGCCTTTACGACGATCTGGCGGCGGACGAGATCGGGCGCTATCTCGCCGCCACCGCCCGGCGCTATACGCTTGCGCTGGCGAGCGACGTGCTGGTCTATTTCGGCGATCTCGCGCCCGTATTCGCCGGCGCGTTTCGCGTCCTGCTCCCGGGCGGGCTGTTCGTTTTCACGGTCGAGAAGGCGGAGGGCGCGCCATTCCGCCTCGCCGCCAGCGGCCGCTACGCACATGCCGATGATTATGTCCGCCGCACGGCAAGCGATGCGGGGCTCACCGGCGCGGCGGCGAGCGACGAGGTTCTGCGCACCGAGGACCTTCAGCCGGTCCACGGCCGCTGCTACGCCCTGCGCCGGCCCGGCTAGCGTTTCTTCGCCGCCTCGCGGGCGCGCAGCTCGCGGCGGATGATCTTGCCGGTGGCGGTGAAGGGCAGGGAGTCGACGAACTCCACCTCGCGCGGATATTCGTGGGCGGCAAGCCGCGTCTTCACATGCTCCTGGATCGCGCGCGCGAGCGCCGCGTCGCCCGTCCGGCCGGGCTTGAGGACGATGAACGCCTTCACCGATTCGGTGCGCACCGGGTCGGGGATACCGATCGCCGCCGCCATCGCCACCGCCGGATGGCGCAACAGGCAATCCTCGATCTCGGCCGGACCGATGCGATAGCCGGCCGAGGTGATCACGTCGTCGGCCCGGCCGACATACCAGAAGTAACCCTCGGCGTCGCGCCGGCCCATGTCGCCGGTCAGCAGCCAGTCGCCGGCGAATTTTTCCGCCGTCGCCTTAGGGTTCTGCCAGTAACCGAGGAACATCACCGGGTCGGGCCGGCGGATGGCGATCTGGCCGGTTTCGCCGTCGGGCAGTTCGCGCCCCTCGTCGTCGACCACGCCGACGATATGGCCGGGCACGGCGCGGCCCATCGAGCCGGGGCGGATTTCCATCACCCCGGCGGCATTGCCGACCACGAGATTGCATTCGGTCTGGCCGTAGAATTCATTGATCGTCACGCCGAAGGTTTCGCGGCCCCAGTCGAGAAGCTCGCCACCCAGCGTCTCGCCGCCGCTGCCCAGCGAGCGCAGGCGGACCCCGTGCCCGGCCGGCGCGCCTGCCTGGCGCATCAGCTTGAGCGCCGTCGGCGGCAGGAAGACATTGCGCACCCCGTGGCGGGCCATCAGGTCGAAGGCGGCGTCCGGCTCGAACTTGCGGAAGCGGTGGGCGAGCACGGGAACGCCGTGATGCCAGGCCGGCATCAGCACGTCGAACAGCCCCCCGATCCATGCCCAGTCGGCCGGGGTCCAGAACACGTCCCCCGGCTGGGGGAAGAAATTATGGGGAAACTCGACCCCCGGCAGATGGCCGAGCAGCACGCGATGGGCGTGCAACGCACCCTTGGGCGGCCCGGTGGTGCCCGAAGTGTAGATGATCACGGCGGGATCGTCGGCCGCGTTGTTGACGGGGGCGAATTTGTCCGAGGCGCGCGCCACCGTCGCCGCGAAGTCGAGCGTTCCGGCCTCGCCCTCGCCGCCGACCACGAAGACGACCCGGAGCTCCGGCAGGCAGTCGCGGATGGCGAGAATCTTGGGCAAGTTGGCGGCGTCGGTGACCAGGGCGCGTGCGCCCGCATTGCCGAGGCGGTATTCGAGCGCCTCTTCGCCGAACAGCACGAAGAGCGGCACGGCGATCAGCCCCGATTTATAGGCAGCGACATGGGCGATGGCGGCTTCCGGCGATTGCTGGAGAAGGATACCGATACGGTCTCCCTGCCCGACGCCGTGCGCCGCCAGCGCATTGGCAAGGCGGTTCGAGTCGCGCCGGATATCGGCGAAGCTGTAGCGGCGGACGGCCCCACCTTCATCGACGAAGATAAGGGCTGTGTTGTCCGGATGCGCGGCGGCGTGGCGGTCGCACACATCGACGCCGATATTGTAGCGCGCCGGCACCTGCCAGCGGAACCGCTCGCGCACGGCATCGTAGGTGGCGGCCTTGACGATCATTCCCAGTCCTCCCCCTCGCACTGCGCCAGCATAGCCAGCCGGGCCGCCGGTCGGGTAGATATCTCGCATAACCATCGCCGCCAGGGGAGGCCCATCGAATGTTTACGCCCGATCTGCTCAAAGGCAAAAAGATCCTCGTCACCGGCGGCGGCACCGGGCTCGGCAAGAGCATGGGCCGGCGGTTCCTCGAACTGGGGGCGGAGCTGGTCATCTGCGGCCGGCGGCAGAATGTGGTCGAGGAAACAGCGTGGGAGCTGATGTCCGCCTTTCCCGGCCCGGTGACGTGGCATGCCTGCGATATCCGCGATCCGGCCCAGGTCGAGGCGATGATCGAAAAGATCTGGGCCGACGGGCCACTCGACGTACTGCTCAACAACGCCGCCGGCAACTTCATCGCCCGCAGCGAGACCCTGTCGCCGCGCGCCGTCGATTCGGTGCTCGGCATCGTCCTTCACGGCTCGGCCTATGCGACGCTCGCCTGCGGCCGGCGCTGGCTCGCCGCCAAGCGCAAGGCGACCGTGCTGTCGATCGTCACCACCTATGCCTGGACCGGCTCGGGCTATGTCGTGCCCTCGGCGATGGCCAAGGCGGGCGTGCTGGCGATGACCCGTAGCCTTGCCGTCGAATGGGGCGGGCGGGGCATCCGGCTCAACGCCATCGCGCCCGGGCCGTTCCCCACCCCCGGCGCGTGGGAGCGGCTGATGCCGCGCGCCGATATCGCCAAGGATTATGAAAGCCGCGTACCGCTCGGTCGGGTCGGCGAGCATATCGAGCTCGCCAATCTCGCAAGCTATCTGCTGTCCGACCAGGCGGGCTACATCAACGGCGAATGCGTGACCATCGACGGCGGCGCCTGGCTCAAGGGCGGCGGCCAGTTCAATTTTCTCGACCGCCTGACCGACGCCGACTGGGACGCGATCAAGCCCAAAAAACAAGGTTAACGCGGGCGCAGGCGCGAATTGCTTGTCCGGCAACGAAGGGGTTAGACTTTCGCATATGGTCGGAATCCCCGGTTCGCTCGTCCATCCCGAATCCGCCGCGCCGCCGCGCCATCGCGCCCGCGTGATCGTGCTGGGCAACGAGAAGGGCGGCTCCGGCAAATCGACCGCTGCCATGCATCTGATCGTCGGGTTGCTGCGCGCGGGCTATGCGGTCGGCAGCCTCGATGTCGATGCACGGCAGGCGACGCTGACCCGCTATTTCGAGAATCGCGCCGCACTCGCCAAATCGCGCGGCGTGCGGCTGCCGATGCCCACCCACCGCGCGGTGCGCCGGTCTACTTTGCGCGGCGTCGCGGCCGACGACGACGAGCGCGTCCGTTTCGTCGTCGTCTTCGGCGAGCTGGCGGCGACCAACGACGTGGTGGTGATCGACACGCCGGGTAGCGACAGCTACCTTTCCCGTCTCGCCCATTCGCATGCCGACACGCTGGTGACGCCGCTCAATGACAGCTTCGTCGATCTCGACCTCCTCGCCAAGGTCGATGCCGAGACGCTGCGCATCGCGGGGCCGAGCCTGTACAGCGAAATGGTGTGGGAGCAGAAGAAGCGCCGCGCCATGCGCGACGGCGAATCGATCGACTGGCTGGTCATGCGCAACCGGCTGGGCAGCCTCGATGCGCGCAACAAGCGCGCCGTGGGCGAGGTGCTGGGACGGCTAGCCAAGCGGATCGGCTTTCGCCTGGCGCCGGGCTTCTGCGACCGGGTGATTTTCCGCGAGATGTTTCTTTCCGGTCTGACACTGCTCGATCTGCGCGAGCCGGGTCTCGGGACGCCGCTCAACATGTCCCATCTTGCGGCCCGGCAGGAGGTGCGCGAGCTTCTGGCCGCTGTCGGCATGCACGCGGATACGGCGGCGGCGGCCGTCGCCGCCTCTGGACACGGCTGATCCGCCACCCCATTTGACGGACGGAACGCAGATCCCCCCACGTCGCTGGCGGATGAGAATTATGGCCAAACTGCCGAGCAAATCGACCCGCCATGAAGTGGCCGACTTCCTCGCCAAGGTGAAGTCGATGCCCGCCGTGCGGCCGGCCGGCGGGGTGGGGCGCCTGATCTTCGCCATGGACGCGACGGCGAGCCGCGAGCCAACCTGGGATCAGGCGCGGCGTATCCAGGGCGAGATGTTCGCCGCGACCAAGGATCTGGGCGGCCTTGAAATCCAGCTTGTGTGGTATCGCGGCCTCGGCGGGTTCGAGGCGAGTGCATGGCTGGCCGATTCGAAAGACCTTGTCGCGCACATGGCCGCGGTCGATTGCATCGCCGGCGAGACGCAGATCGCCGACGTGTTGCGCCACGCCATCGCTGAAACGCGCCGCCGCCGGGTGAGCGCGCTGGTTTTTGTCGGCGACTGCGTCGAGGAAAGCGTCGATGTGCTGTGCAGCCTTGCCGGCGAGCTTGGCCTGCTCGGTGTGCCGGCCTTCATGTTCCACGAGGGCGGTGAGCCGGCGGCTCGCAAGTGCTTCGAGGAAATCGCCCGGCTGACCGGCGGGGCGTATTGTCCATTCGACGCTGGCAGCGCCGACATGCTGCGCGATCTTCTCGCCGCCGCCGCCGCCTTCGCCGCCGGGGGGCGTCGGGCGCTTGAGGATTTCGGCCGTCGGCGCGGCGGGGCGGCCCTTATGCTCACGCATCGCATGCGCTGAGCCGCGACCATGTTCATCTTCTACCTGCTGACCGGCGCCGCCCTGCTGCTGGTGGTCTATTTTATCGCCCGCGGCTTCAGCGAGGCGAAACCGGCGCAGCTCCTCATCGCCTTCAAGTGGCTCGCCGGGGCGGCGATCGTCGCCGTCGCCGCATGGCTGGCGGTGAGCGGCCGTCTGGGCCAGGCGCTGGTGCTAGGGTCGGCCCTGGCGCCGCTTCTGATCCGCTGGAAATCGCTGCTCGCCCGGGCGCGCAATGCGGCGGGGCCCGCCCCCGGCCAGCATTCGGATATCGAAACCGCGTGGCTGCGCATGTCGCTCGATCACGATAGCGGGGCGATGGACGGCGTGATCCTCGCCGGGCCGTTGCGGGGCCGGCGGCTGGGCGAGTTGTCGGCCGACCAGCTGCTGGAGCTGTTGGCCGAATGTCGCCTGCACGATGCCGAGGGGGCCCAGGTGCTCGAAGCCTATCTCGACCGAGTGCAGCCGGACTGGCGGCAGGCGGGCGATCATGGGGCAGCATCCGAGGGGGGTGGCGGTGGCGGGACGTCTTCGGCCACGATGACCCGCGAGGAGGCCTATCGCATCCTCGGTGTCGAGCCGGGGGCCAGCAAGGCGGCTATCCGCGAGGCGCATCGGCGGCTGATGATGAAGCTGCACCCGGATCAGGGCGGGTCCACGTATCTCGCCGCAAAAATCAATCAGGCCAAAGACTTGCTTCTGGCTGCGTAGTTTCCCGGCGCGCTTGCCTCGCCGCCGCCTCTGTGGCACAACTCGGGCCCGATTAGCGCCCCGGCGCAATCATTCCCCTTTTCCTGCCGCCAAGCTTCCCGATGATCAAACAAGTACGTAAAGCGATCTTTCCGGTCGGCGGGCTCGGCACCCGCTTTCTGCCCGCGACCAAGGCGATGCCGAAGGAAATGCTGCCGGT
>JACQAF010000076.1 GCA_016195145.1 Rhodospirillales bacterium | reverse complement strand
GTCGACGGCGACAAGCTCGACATCGATTTCGAGCATGCCGGCCGCAAGAAGGTCGTCGACGCCTTCGTCGACAAGGCGTAAAGCGGCCCTTTGCGATGAAACCGAGGGCTCCGGTCTGGCGGATCGAGGTGATGACGACGGCGGCGGCGCAGCCGGCGCTGGCCCGCGCCATCGAGGACGATTGCGACGCGCTGATGGCCTTCGAGGTGACGCCCGGCGGCCCGTGGCGGCTCGAAGGCCTGACCATGGACGAGCCCGATCCGGCGGCGATCCACGCGCAACTGGCCAGGGCGGCCGACGATATCGGCCTGCCGGCGCCGGCGGCGAAGATCGAACGCCTGCCCGAGATCGACTGGGTGGCCGAAAACCAGCGCTCCTTTCCGCCGCTGCGGGTCGGGCGGTTTTTTGTCTACGGCTCGCACTACAAGGGCGCGAAGCCGCCGGGCGCCGCCGCCATCGAACTCGATGCCGGCATCGCTTTCGGCTCGGGCGAGCACGCGACGACGCGCGGCTGCCTGCTGGCGATCGAGCGGCTATCCGGCCGTCGCCGAATCGGCCGCGCGCTCGATCTCGGCTGCGGGTCGGGGATTCTGGCGATCGCGCTGGCGCGGCGCAGCGCGGCGCGGGTCCTCGCCGCCGATATCGACCGCGATGCAGTACACATGACGCGCGAGAACGCGCGGCGCAACCAGGTCGCCGGCCGCGTTACGGTTCGCTGGAGCGACGGGATTGCGCGCCTGCCGCGCCGGCGCGGCTACGATCTCATCCTCGCCAATATTCTCGCCCGGCCGTTGCGGCGGCTGGCGCGCGACCTGTCGCGCGCGGCGGCGCGCGGCGGATATGTCGTGCTGTCGGGATTGCTGGCGGATCAGGAGGTCGGGGTTCGCACGGCCTATCGCGCCCGGGGGCTGGCCTTTATCGGGCGGATCGCGCTTGCCGGCTGGCACACGCTTATCTTCCGTCGTCGCCCCTAAACGAAAACGGCGGCCCCGAGGGGCCGCCGCTTGTCGGTGCAAACCGGTCGAAGACGACCGTTAGGCGGCGATCTGCGGACGGTTATTGTTGCTCGGCATGGCGAGGGTCGGCTCGACCCGCACGTCGCGCGGCGTCCAGTTCTGCGGCAGAAACTGACCGGCGGCGATGCGCGGGATGTCGCTGCGCCCGATGCCGATATCGGCCAGCGTACGATCATCGAGCGACATCAGCTCGGCATAAGTGGCGCGGTGCTGGCGCCAGCCTTCGATCGCGGCGGCAAGGCGTTTCACGGCCTTGATCAGCGCGCGACCGGCATGCCGCAACACGCCCGCCATCGCATCGGCTCGCATCCGTCGGGCAAGGTGATAAACCTGAAGCTGGTCGACCGGCCGGATCAGGGCCAGGGAGGCCGAATACGGCCAGTGATTGCTACGATCGTTAGAAGCCCACATCGTCTTTACTCCTGATATGCTCTGTTACAGCCCCGGTTGAACCGGACTCCCCGGTTCGTCGGGGGCGGGAGCGCAAGGCGCGTTCCCGTGTGTATCTGGGTAAGAACATAAGCGCTGCCGGAGCCGGCGGTAGGTTATTTATTGCGGTGCAGCAATGCAAAATTTGCATGGATTAAATCACGACATTTCCACAACTTGGTCACAATTGGGGGGCTCAAGGGGCGAAGGGCCTGGCGACCTGCCGATGGGGCCGTTATGACGGCTGATTCGGCCCCGCCCGAGGCTTATCGCGGCGATCAGGCCCTCGCCCGCCTGCTGGCCGATGCCGGATCGCGGCTCGATGCGGCCGGGGTTCGCGACCTTATCGCCGGCGTGCTGGCTGCTCCCGAGGGGGGCGATCCCGATGCGTGGATGGATCTGGTCGCGAGCGCGCGCAACCCGGCCCTCAGCGGGCAGTTGCGCGCCCTCAGGGACGAATTATCGGCGGCGTATGCGGACGGACTCGGCGAGGGGCAGTGGACGGCGACGCAGGTTCGTGCCTTGCGCGCCGAGCTGGCGCGGCGCGGATTGGTCGGGTTCATCCTGCCGCGCGGCGACGAACATCAGGGCGAATACGTACCGCCGCGCGCCGAACGGCTTGCCTGGCTCACCGGCTTCACCGGCTCGGCCGGGCTGGCGATCGTGCTTGCCGACCGCGCGGCGATCTTTACCGATGGCCGCTACACGCTTCAGGTTCGCACCCAGGTCGATACCGCGCTGTTCGAGGTACGGCACCTGATCGACGAACCGCCGGCCGACTGGCTGGCGACGGCGGCCAGCCGGGGTGCGCGCATCGGCTTCGATCCGTGGCTGCACACTGCCGATGGCCTGACGCGATTTCGCGCCGCGGCGGCGCGGGCCGGGGCGGAACTGATCGCCTGCGAGGCCAATCCGGTCGATGCCGTGTGGTCGAATCAGCCGGCGGCGCCTGTGGCCCCGATTATCCCCCATGAACGCCAGTTCAGCGGTCGCGATTCGGCCGACAAGCGGGCCGATCTTTCGGCGCAGCTCGTTCGCGACGGTTTTGCGGCGGCGGTCATCTCGGCCCCCGACGCCATCGCCTGGCTGCTCAACGTGCGCGGCGGCGACGTGCCGCATTCGCCGCTGCCGTTGTCCTTCGCCCTGCTTCACAAGGACGGCGCGGTCGACTGGTTCGTCGATCCGCGCAAGCTCGCACCAAGCCTCGCCGCCCATCTCGGCAACCGGATACGCATCGAACCGCCCGACCGCTTCGGTCCGGCGCTCGACGCCCTTGGCCGCGCCGAGGCGCGCGTGCTTGCCGACGCGGCGACCGCCGCCGCGTGGATCACCGAACGGCTGGAGAAGGCCGGAGCCGAAGTGACGCGCGGCCAGGACCCGTGCGCC
>JACQAF010000075.1 GCA_016195145.1 Rhodospirillales bacterium | reverse complement strand
TAACCGCCGAGCCGGCCCGGCCGCTCGCGCATCCCCGGCCGGCGCGCGAGCACGACCAGCACGGCGAACAGCACGAGGCCGTCGAACGCCGCCTCGGACAGCTGGCGCGGATGGCGGGGCAGGCGGCTCGGGTCGGTGGGGAAGACGAAAGCCCACGGCACGTCGGCCGGCCGGCCGAACAGCTCGGCATTGATGAAATTGGCGATCCGCCCGAAGAACAGCCCGATCGGCGCGACCGCGGCGACGACATCGCCGAGCGCCATCGGGTGAATGTTGTTGCGCCGTGCGAACAGCCAAGTGGCGACCAGAACGCCGATCAGCCCACCGTGAAACGACATGCCGCCGCGCCACACCACAAGAATCTCGGCCGGGTTATAAAGATAATAGCCGGGCTTGTAGAACAGCACGTAGCCGAGGCGGCCGCCGAGAATGATGCCGAAGGTCACCCAGACGATGAAATCGTCGAGCTTTTCCGGCGTCATGAAGACCGGCGGCCGGGCGACAAGCAGCCGCGCATAGCGCCAGCCGAGGACGATGCCGGCGATGTAAGCGAGCGCGTACCAGCGGATGGCGAGCGGACCGAACTCGATCAGCACGGGATCGATGGCGGGGAACGGCAATGCCAGCGTGATCATGTTCGAATCCGGCGTTCAGCGATAGGGATCGGCGGCGGCGAGGAAATCCTGCACGTAGCGGCGCACGCCGTCTTCGAGCGGCGTGAACGGCGCCGCGTAACCGGCGGCGCGCAGGCGCTCCATCCGCGCCTCGGTGAAATATTGATACTTGTCGCGGATTTCAACCGGAGTATCGCGAAACGTGATGTTGGCGTTGCGCCCGAGCGCGCGATAAACGGCGTTGGCGAGATCGAGGAAGCTGCGCGCCTTGCCGGTGCCGAGATTGAACAGGCCGTTAATCTTCGGATTGTCGAGCAGCCACAGCATGACCGCAACGCAGTCGCCGACCCAGATGAAGTCGCGCATCTGCCCGCCATCGGGATAATTCGGGTTGTGCGACTTGAACAGCGGAAAGGCCTGCCCCGCCGCGGCCACCGGATAGATCTGATCGACGACCGAGCGCTGCCCGCCTTTGTGATACTCGTTCGGGCCGTAGACGTTGAAGAACTTGAGGCCGACATGCTGGGCCGGGCGCGTCGCCTCGCCGGCGAGCCGCTTGGCCACCAGGCGGTCGAACAGATGCTTGCTCCAGCCGTAAGGGTTGAGCGGCCGCAGCCTGGCGAGCGTCGCCGGGCTGGCATCGTCGTCGAAGCCGGCCGCGCCGTCGCCATAGGTCGCCGCCGACGAGGCGTAGATCAGCCGTTTCTCGCGATCGGCGCACCAGTCCCACAGCGCCGACGACAGGCGAAAATTGTTGTCGAGGATGAAGTCGACGTCGGTTTCGGTGGTCGATGACGACGCGCCGAGATGGACGATTGTTTCGACCTCGGCGCTGCGGCGGTCGAGAAAATCGAACAGGCGGTCGGGGGTGACGATATCGGCCGGCGCGCGCTTGGCGAGGTTGCGCCATTTGCCGTCCGTGCCGAGCCTGTCGCAGACGGCGATGTCGTGCGTGCCGCGATCTTCCAGCGCGGCGACCAGATTCGAGCCGATGAATCCCGCTCCGCCAGTGACGACGATCAATGCCATGTTTTGGTCCGTTGCGCTGGCTGATTCCCCGGTCCCTTATAGGCATCTCCGGCCCGCGGTTGCAACGGCGCGCGCGGCTTCCCATAATCGCCCGGCCGTTTACGCCAACCTTCCTAAATTTCGGGGCCGACCATGCAAACCGACAATCGCCTGCTCGACGACATCGCCCGCGCCGCCTCCGGCGCGCTTGGCGCATTGGCCGGCGTGCGCGCCGAAATCGAGGCGCAGGTGCGCTCCCTGCTCGATCGCTGGCTCAAAACGCAGAACTTCGTCACCCGCGAGGAGTTCGAGGCGGTGAAGGAGATGGCGGCGCGGGCGCGGCGCGAGAACGAAGCGCTCGCCGCCCGTCTCGCGGCGCTCGAAGGACGCACCGGCACGGCCAAGGGCAAGCCGCGCAAGGCGCCGTCGCGCGGCTAGTCTGCCGGCGGCGCGACGCCGGCCGGGATCTTTCCTCAAAAACTTATCCCCCGGGCGCTTAATTCCCTTGCGTCACCGAATCTGCTCTGGCAACCTACTTTCTATAGTGTATGGGGGCTGCTTCCGACACAATCTGTCGAGATGATCAAACGGGTGGCTCTGATTCCGACCTTGTCGCCGCCCGCCGCCGATTGGAGGGCGCGTATATGCCAGACGTTTCGGTATCGACCCACCAACCGATCCCTAACCCACTTGATCTGATTGAAGAAATCGTCTCCGCCAATGAGTGGCCGTTCGACCGCGCCAACGACGACGAGTTGGTGGCCGAAGTGCCGGGCCGGTGGGGCGATTACCGCGTCTATTTCGCCTGGAGCGGCGATATGAGCGCGCTGCATTTCTCCTGCGCGCTCGATCTCAAGGTGCCACGGCACCGCCGGGGCGTGGTCAACGAGCTGCTGGCGCTGACCAACGAGCGGCTGTGGCTCGGGCATTTCGATCTGTCGTCCGACGAAGGCCTGCCGACCTTCCGCCACGCCGTGCCGCTGCGCGGCGCGCGCGGCATTTCGGTCGAGCAGCTCGAAGACCTCGTCGATGTCGCGCTCAGCGAATGCGAGCGTTTCTATCCCGCGTTCCAGTACGTCGTCTGGGGCGGCAAGGACCCGGCCGAAGCGGTCACCGCCGCCTGCCTCGACCCCGCCGGCGAGGCGTAAGCCGGGTCGCAAAGTCGTGTCATGACCCTCAGCGACGCAGACGGCCTGCTGCTCGTCGGCTGCGGCAAGATGGGCGGGGCGCTGCTGGCCGGCTGGCTTACCGGCGCCAATCCGCCGCCCGCCGTCGCCATCGTCGAACCGGCCGCCGCCGGTGTTGCGGCGTTTCGCGGCCGGCCGGGCATCTCGATCCATGCCGATGCCGCGGCCTTGCCGGCCGGGCTCGCCCCCGCAGCCGTCATTTTTGCCGTCAAGCCGCAGGGCATGGAGACGGTCGTGCCGGCCTATCGCCGCTTCGCCGCCGCCAGCGTTTTTTTGTCGATCGCCGCCGGGCGGACGATCGGTTTTTTCGAGTCGCATCTGGGCGCGCGGGCGGCGATCATACGCGCTATGCCGAACACGCCGGCCGCCATCGGGCGCGGCATTACGGTCGCCTGTCCGAACGCGCAGGTCGGCGCAGCGCAGCGGGCGTTGTGTACGCGGCTGCTGACGGCGGCTGGCGAGATCGCCTGGATCGCCGACGAAGCCTTGCTCGACCCCGTCACCGCCGTATCGGGCACCGGCCCCGCTTATGTATTCCTGCTCGTTGAATGCCTGGCCGAGGCGGGCGAAAAGGCCGGGCTGCCGGCGGAGCTTGCGATGCGCCTCGCCCGGGCAACCGTCGCCGGTGCGGGCGAGCTCTTGCACCGCTCGACCGAGCCGGCGGCGACCTTGCGTCAGAACGTCACTTCGCCCAAGGGCACGACGGCCGCCGCGCTCGACGTGCTGATGGCTGAAGACGGGCTCGAGCGCCTGATGACCCGCGCCGTCGCCGCGGCGACGAAACGCGCGCGCGATCTTGCCGGCTGACATGGCCGACCGACCCCTGAGCGCCAGCGCGCAGAAGGTCGAGGATGCGCTCGCGGCGCTCGGTCTCGGCCGGCGCGTGGTCGAGAGCGAGCGAGCGACGCGCACCTCGGCCGAGGCGGCGGCGACGGTCGGATGCAGCGTCGCGCAGATCGCCAAATCGATCCTGTTCCGCGCCGCGACCACCGACCGGCCGGTGATGGTGATCGCCAGCGGCGTCAACCGCATCGACGAAAAAAAGGTCGCGGCGCTGCTCGGCGAGGGGCTGAAGAAGGCCGATGCCGAGTTCGTGCGCGCCCGCACCGGTTTCGTCATCGGCGGCGTGCCGCCGCTGGCGCATGCCGAGAAGCTGATCATCTTTCTCGACCGCGACTTGCTCGCTTTGCCGCGGATCTGGGCGGCGGCGGGAACGCCCAACGCGGTTTTTCCGCTCACCCCCGACGAATTGCTGCGCGTGACCGGCGGCCAGCCGGCCGACATCAAGGCATAAGCCGGCGATTTGACCTTTGCCGCCCCGCACCCTAAATCTTGGGTAGCGGTCTTCACCGGCAAGGGAGGACGATATGGCCAAGAAATCGGGCAAACGCGGCGCGGCCGGCCGGGCGCGGGCGTCGCGCGGCGATGCGGCTTCCCGTATCGTCGATGCAGCGCTGGACCTGGCGGCGGCTGGCGGCTGGCGCGGCGTATCGCTGGCCGATATCGCGGCGGCGAGCGGCCTGTCGGTCGCCGAATTGCGCGACATCTATCCATCCAAATCGGCCGTTCTCGGCGCCTTTATCGCCCGCATCGACGAGGCGACGCTGGCCGGCGGCAAGGCGGGCGACGGGTCGACGCGCGAACGTCTGTTCGAGCTGTTCATGCGGCGTTTCGATGCGCTCAACCGGCGTCGTGCGGCGGTCGTGGCCATTCTGCGCGACGGCCCGCGCGATCCTGTGTCGATGTTGTGCCTGGCGCCGCGGCTGGTGAAGTCGGTGGCGGCGATCGCCGGCGCGGCCGGGGTGGAGACCGGCGGCCTGTGCGGCCCGGCGCGGGTCAAGGCGCTGACGGCGGTTTATCTGTGGGCCTTGCGCGTCTGGTTCGACGATGACAACGCCGATCTCGGGCGCACGATGGCGGCGCTCGACAAGGCGCTGGCGCGGGCCGAAATGCTGGCCCAGAGCCTGCCGCGTCCGCCGCGACGGGCGGCAGCCGGCGCGGCATAGGATCATATCCTTGGTACGTCTTTAGGCCTCGCCGAGGCAACAGCCTATGTAGCCGTCATTTATCTTAGGCTGCGCGGACGCCAGCTAGGAACTGGTTGATGCCTTGGCGCAGGCTTTCCACTTCGCGCGTCAACCGGTCGGCTGAGCCCAAAACCTGGCCCGCCGAAGTCTCGGTTTCACCGGCGACGCTGGAAACATCGTTGATGTGGCTGGCGACATCGCGGGTGCCAGCCGCTGCCTGCTGGATGTTGCGCACGATCTCGCTTGTGGTGGTGTTCTGTTTGTCGACTGCGGCAGCGACGGTCGTCGCAATGCGCGCCATCTCGTCGATCGTACCCCCGATGCTGCGAATCGCCGCGACCACCTGCTCGGTCGAGGCTTGCACCGCCCCGATCTGCGCTGCGATGTCCTCAGTCGCCTTGGCCGTCTGTGTGGCTAGGCTCTTGACCTCCGATGCGACGACTGCAAAACCCTTGCCCGCTTCGCCCGCTCGCGCCGCCTCGATGGTGGCATTGAGAGCTAAAAGATTGGTTTGGCCTGCAATGTCGTTGATCAATTTTACCACGTCGCCAATGCGCTTCGCCGCTTCCGTGGACTCGGCGACGACCTGGTTGGTACGGCCGATGTCGTTGACGGCCGCGCGCGCAACTTCGGTCGACTTGGTCACCTGACTGCCGATCTCGCGAATTGAGGTCGACATTTCTTCGGCGGCCGCGGCCACGGTTTCGACATTGGTGCTGGTTTCCTGAGATGCGGCGGCGACGGCGGCGCTTTGGCCCTTGATCCGTTCCGACATCCCGGCCATCGCCGTCGCCGTCTGACGCAAGCCGGTTGCGGCGTCCATCGCCGAAGCGAGCACATGCCGAACCTCGTCGTCGAATCGGTGGATCGTCGACTCGATGGCGGTTTGACGTTGCTGGTTTTTCGCGGCCTGTTCGCTCTGGCTGCGTTCCATTTCCTCCTTGCGGTCGCCGAGCTCCTTGAAGGCGAGCAACGCACGGGCCATCGCCCCGATCTCGTCACGGCGTTCGTGCGAAGGAATGCTCACGCTCTTGTCGCCGTTGGCGAGGGCGCTCATTGCCCCGGTCATTGCGGCGAGCGGCTTGATGATCGAGGCAAGGGTGATCCATGTCAGGACCACAGAAAAGGCGAGCGCTCCGGCAAGAATGATAATGCTGACCCAACCGGCCGTCGCCATGGTCGCAATCGACTGCTCCTTGATCGCCTCGCTCTCTTCGGTCAAGCTCGTTGCAAGCTTGACCAGAAGCTCGTCGATGATCTGCGCTTCCTGCCGGGCATTTGCGGCAAGGCTATTGCCCTTGGTGCGGTTTTCATCGGTATAGGCATCGACGGCTGCGAGCGACATGTCGACGAAGCTTTTGACATGCGGCTGGGCGCGCGTTGCGGTATCTGGCGCGACGGTCTCCAGTC
>JACQAF010000027.1 GCA_016195145.1 Rhodospirillales bacterium | reverse complement strand
GTCGACAGGACCCCGGCGTTGACGATGCCGTTCTTGAAATTAGCCATCTGGTCAGCCGGCACGCCGGTCGCGGCGGCGTAAAGCATCAGGGCCACCGGCACGGTACCTTCGGTCCGGCCGAGCGTCTGACCGGATTTGATGCGTTGCCAGTTGTGATTGCGGCCTTTGTCCGAAAGATTGGTCGGCAGGATCTGCGCCACCGGTTGCTTCATGAATTCGACCGTGCCGCTGCCGGCGCTGACGACGCGATTGGCCCCGTCGATGAACCGGACCTGGACGGTTCCCTTGCCTGTCTTGTTGGTGAAGGCGCTTTCGAGAAAACCGACATGCAGCACCTTGATGCCGCGCTGGCGAACCGGGTCTTGGGCGGCGCCGGGGGTCGGCGACACCAGATCGTCGGGCGTAAGACCCTTGTCCGAGGCCGGCTTGACGACAAAGATATTGCCGTTGCCGCCTTCGGTCACCTCATAGCCGATGGGTTTTCCCGGCAGGCCCTGTTGCGGCGCGCCGGTCACGAGCATGACGCTGGAATTGCTGAGCGCCGCCTGGATGTTGCGCTCGAAGCCGTCGCCCATCTCGATCTCAAGTCGCCCGCCGGCCGGAATCCCGTAGCCCGGATGGTGCGGGTCCATGAATTCGTCGCTGGGAATTTCCGCCGTACGAAGAAGGATGTTGATGCCGGTCGGCGCGCCTTCGACCGTGCCCGCGGCGGACAGGGGAGAATTGATCACCGGTCCGACGATTCCTTCGGCCTGCGCCGCCCCAATGCTCAGCGCCAGCGCCAGGCCGGCCATCAGGGGCAGCGCCCCGGTTCTTTTATGTACGTTCTGTTTGGTCACGCGAATATCCCTCCATCAGCCGCCCAATTTATTGCTTGCGCTTAGGGCGCAAAAATCTTCGGCTCGGTAGGGCGTTCCGCCCGGTGCCGGATTAAACATTAGCGACATGAAATATGTGCCGCACTCACGTGTCCGTGACTGGCTACGCACATTTTTGTGAGCGGCCAGGCCGCTATGTTAGAGAGGAACGGTCAGCCGGGGCCGGCGGATTTGCCGTTGCCGTTTTTCTTTTGGCCGTTTTCTTTGTCGTGATCGCCGGGGGTTATGCCAAGCTCTTTTGCCGCCTGTTCGGCGGCTTCCTTTTTGGCCATCAGCTTCGCTGCCTTGCGGGCAGCCTTGCGCGCCGTTTCCTGAGCGTCCTCCAGTTCTTTCTGTCTTTCTTCGAGCTTGTCGACCTCGGCGCCGCCGCGGGCAAGCTCAAGCAGCGCTGCGCTCGCCGCCCGGGCGGCGGCGGCCTCGTCGGCGACGGATTCGGCCTCGTCGAATTCGGCTGTCAGGTCGTGAAGGCGGTCCTTCGCCGCCGCCGCTTCGCCCGCCGCGCCCTCATCGGGGTCGGCGTCGAGTTCAATATCCTCCGCCGCCATGCACAATACGACGACCGGCAGGCGTGGCAGGATATCGCCAACCTCGCCGCCGAAACGGTCGGTAAAGCGCCCGTCACGGATGTTGAACGGCATGAAGACGATCGATGAGCCGGTCGACCGTTCGACGAAGGAATCGCCGCTATCGGCGTCGACGACCAGCGGCTCGCCGCCGATACGCACTTTGTCGAGCATTTCGCGAATCTCGGCCGCGCGGGCATCCGCCCCGTCCTTGCCGGCGGCGGCGAGGATACGGATCTTGGCGTCATGCCACGAATCGCTGCGCGTCATCAGATAGGCGAGGATCAGCATCAGCTGGCCGGTTTCGTTCGCCTGCCACCACACGTCGATGGTGCGCTCGGCGGGCGGAATGTCGTCGAGCGCATCCCATTCCTTCTCGTTGGCGTCGAGAACCAGCAGATTGCAGCCAAGACGGAAAGCGGTGCGTAGATTCTGGCTGTAGCGTTTGCTGCCGAGTTTGCTGACCAGTTCGAGGGGCCCCTCGAACCAGTTCGAGATCACGGTGTTGGCGCGCAGCGGGCCGACGCCGACCGACTGTACGAGCGCCGGAATGACGGCGTCGACGTTCGGGCCGAAAACGACCAGCGGAAACGCCGCCGATTCGGCCGCCTTCAGTTCCTTGGTCAGTTCTTCCTCGGCTTCCTCCTTGAGCTTGAGCATCTTGCCGCCATGCCCTTCGAGGATACGGACCACGGTCGTCAGTCCGGCACTGCCCTCGACCCACGAGGCAAAGCGCAACAATTGCGCGCGCCGGTGAGCGTCGTTGGAAAAGGCGAGCAGCTGCGGCCGCCAGTCGCGCGGATGCGCCGCCTCGGCCGAGGCGGCGAGCAGATGATCGCGAACTTCCTTGAGGTGATGCGAACGCCGGCTGTTGGCCCAGCGGGCCGGGACGCCCTGGTATCGCAGATACTGGAAGATGATGAAGACAAAAAACGCTGCGACGATTCCCGCCGACAGATCGATAGCAAAGATGACGCGGGCGCAGGCGAGGCTGCCGACCAAGCTTAGACGCTTGTCGTACCAGCGAAAGGCGGGACGGAAGGATGGGCTGGCGGCGTGCGCCTCGTAATAGGTGGCGTAGTTCAGCAGCCCATAGGAAACGAGGAAGAACATCGACACGACCGAGGCGACGAGGTTCAGGTTGCCGAGGGCGATGATGCCAAGTGCGATCGCCGCCGACAGCATGACGCCGCGGCGCGGATTGCCAGTCATGCCATGGCCGAGGGCGAAGGGGAGGAGGACCGGAAAAATCCGGTCGCGGGCCAGAGACTGGAGGATGCGCGGCGCGCCAAGCAGCGAAGCGAGCGCCGAGGATAGGGTGGCGGCGACCACGCCGAGGTCGATCAAGGGCCCGATCGACGCGATTTTCTTGATTGCGCCGTAATCGTTGACCAGGGCGTCGCCGGGCATGGCGGCGGCGAACAGGATCGCGACGCCGAGATAGACCACGAACGATATGCCGACGGCGAGGAACGTACCGAAGGGAATGCTCTTGCGCGCGTCCCTGAGGTCGCCGGACATGCTGACGCCCTGGGTGAAGCCGGTGACGGCCGGGAAGAAAATGGCGAATACGATCCAGAATCCGGGTGTGGTGGCGGGGGCCGCCCAGTTCTGTTCGAGCGTCGCCTCGCTCCAGCCGCCGGTCGCGCCGATCGTGAACGAGGCGAGCGCGGCAGCGATCAAAGCCATGACCACGTACTGGAAGCGGGTCGCCCAGTCGGTGCCAAGCCAGGCAACGACGAACAGGAAGGCGACGGCGAGCGCGGCGACCGGCTGGGCCGAGAGGCCGTAGCTGGCCGGAAGAATGGCGACCATCGCTTCGGCGAAACCAATGCAGTAGAAACCGATCGAGACCGACTGGGCAAGAAAAAGCACGATGCCGATTGCGCCGCCAAACGACAGGCCGAGGGTGCGCGAGATCAGGTAATAGTCGCCGCCGCCCTTGACGCGCAGGCTGGTCGCCACCGCCGACAGGGAGAAGGTGGTCAGCAGCGAAATCACGTTGGCCAACATGATGATGACCAGAGCCTGGAAAAGACCGGCACTGCCGACGACATAGCCGAGCCGCAGGAACAGGATGATGCCGAGAATGGTGAGGATGCTGGGCGTAAAGACACCGGCGAACGTGCCGAGCCCGGGCGCCGGGGCGTCACTGCCGTTTATGGATTTGGATCGGGCGGTTTGGGACTGGGCGTCGTTCATGTTGCCGCTCTATCTTGCGCGCCTATCGCGGCATTTGCCGGCCATGCTTATACTCGCAGGTCGACAGAGGCACAACTCGTCGCGTAGCCAAGCGCTCGTTTGGTCACCGGAAATACGCGGGCGGCGGCGATTCCAAGCGCCAACTCGACCAGCTCTTGTTCTCCGTAACGCATACGGAGACGAAGGCGAAGCTCCCCCTCCTCGCCGGTTGCTTCGACGACCGCCTTGGTAAAATGGCAGATGTCGGCGAGGTCGGGCGGCAGGTCGGCGAATCGCGCGGCGAGCGCCGCGCGAATGATCGCGGGCGATACGCCATCCTTGCGCGCCATATCGACCTCGATCTGCACGCAAGTTCCGCAATCCTCGTCCTGCGCCGCGACAATCCGCGCGACGCGGTATGGGGCTGGCGGCAGAGCGCGACGGTGCCTGGACAGCGGAAAAAACAGTGCGAGCTTGAAGAAAGCCGGAAGCGAGGTGCGCAGAATATGACGCAGATAGTCGAGCGATCCGCCAATGACGCGCTCTTCGCGCTCAAGGATTCTGAGAATGAGGCGGCGAAGCATGATCGGTTCGATTCTGTCCTAAAGCGGCCAGAACCAGAGGATCAACGGCACCGCGGCGACGATCACGATCGCTTCGAGCGGCAACCCCATCCGCCAGTAATCCCAGAACCGGTAGCCGCCGGGGCCCATGACCAGCGTGTTGTTCTGGTGCCCGATCGGGGTGAGGAACGCGCAGGATGCGCCGACGGCAACGGCCATCAGGAACGCGTCCGGGTTCGCATCGAGCCCCCGGGCGATGCTCGCGGCGAGCGGCGCCATCATCAATGCCGTGGCTGCGTTGCTAACGATGGCCGAGATCGCCATGGTGACGACGATCAGCAGGGTGAGGATGACGGCCGGCGAGGCGCTTGCGCCGGCGGCGAGAAGCAGCTCGGCGATCAGCCGGGTCGTGCCGGTGGTTTCCAGCGCGGCGCCGACGGGAAGCATCGCCCCCAGCAAAACGACCACCGACCAATCGATCGACTCATACGCCTCGCGCATGTTGAGGCTGCCGACCAGCAGCATGGCGGCGACAGCCGCGCCGAGCGCGATCGGCACCGATGAGAATGAAAATGCCGTCGCCAGCACGGCCGCGAACGCGATGACAACGGTCATAATGGCGCGGCGCGAACGGCCGATGGTCAATTTGCGTTCGGCGAGCGGCAGGCAGCCGAGGGTCGAAAGCGCCTGTCCGATCTGCCCCGTGGATCCCTGGAGCAACAGAATATCGCCGCCCTGAAAGCGAAAGGTCTTCAGGCGGCCAAGATAGCGCGTGCCCTGGCGGGCGACAGCGAGGAGATTGAGGGAATAGCGCGAGCGCAGGCGAAGCTCCGCGGCCGTCAACCCCTCGATCAGCGACCGGGGCATGACCACCGCCTCGGTCAGCGACATGTCGTCTGACTTTAGCGCGTCGGAGATCGGTTCTTCGGTGCCGACCAGATCGACGCCGAGCAGGTCGACGATCTTCTGGATGCCGTCGGGCGCCGCTTCGAGGATCAGGATGTCATCGGCGTGAATGTGCTCCCAGACCGCGGTCGCGGGAATCTGATGTCGGTCGCGAATCAGGCCGAGGATTTCACCGTCGTGCTCCTTGAGCATCTCCTCGATCTCGGCGAATGTTTTGCCGACGATCTTGCCGCCGTCGGGGACGCGCGCTTCGGTCATGTATTCCTCGATGCCGAACAGCTCCTCGGTCCCCGTCGTTCCGCGCCGCGGGATCATCCGCCAACCGATCAGCGCCACGAACAGAACGCCGATCACGGCAACGAGGCCGCCGACCGGCGCGAAATCGAACATCGCAAAGGGCGCGCCGGTCAGTTCCTGCCGGTAGGTGGAGATGATGACGTTGGGCGGCGTGCCGATCAATGTCACCAACCCGCCGAGCATTGAGGCGAACGAGAGAGGCATCAGGACCGCGGCCGGCGAGCGGCCGGCCTTGATCGATGCGGCGATGGCGACCGGCATCAGCAGGGCGAGCGCCCCGACATTGTTCATGACCGACGACAGGACCGCTACCAGACCGCAAAGCACGCCGATCTGGGCAGCAGCCGGCCCGGCGGTCGGCACGAGATGCTGGGCGACGAAATCGATCGCCCCGGAAAGCGCGAGGGCGCGGCTGATGATCAGGACGGCAACGACGGTAATGACCGCCGGGTGGCTGAAGCCAAGGAAGGCTTCGGCCGGCGGCACGAGGTCGAGGAATACGGCCGCGAGCATAGCCAGAAAGGCGACCAGGTCGTAACGCAACCGCCCCCAGGCGAAAAGCACCAAGGTCGCCAATAAAAGAATGCTGATTGCCGTTTGAGCCGAGGTCATGGGCCAATTCTACGGGATGCGGTTACCGTATGTTGATACCATACCTTGCCGCATCGGGCGCAGTGTTATCCGCTCGTCAGGCCTTGCAGATCGGCTATTGCTGCTTGCGGTCGAGGTTGAGCAGGCTTGGCGCGCGATCGATGATCACGGCCAGGATTTCCTCCCCGACCTTGATGTCGGCGAGGGTTCGCTCGTTAAGCTTGGCGCTATATTTCTCGCTCTGCATCATGCAGGCTGGTGGTCAGCGTCGCCGACACCATGTAGACGGTCAGCTCGTCGAACTTTTCCTCAAGGTCCTGCTCGCGACCGCCGCGCATGTTCTTGAGCCGGTACTCGATCAGGATCGACAACGTATCGAAATCGTCGCAGCGTTCCTTGAAATTGGCGTAGCCGGTGAACTTGTCCTGCTGCGCCTCGGTGGCCGATGCGCGCGCGGCGTCGATGACCGCCGTCGCGTTGCGCTCAAGGGCTCTCAACAGATCTTCAACTTCGGTGCGGTTATAAGTATTGGCCATGGGCTGGTATGTGGTTTGAGTGGTTGCCCGTACCGCTTATAGCCACAGTGTGGGCATTTAAAAATGTTGACGGAAGGGTCCATACGAAAGGTTAACGCAACATCACGTGATTGCGAACCGCAGCTGGCATAAATAATAAAATATAAACAACGTCTTATTGAGCGATTCGAATCCTTGCACAGCCCGAACAAAATGGGCATAGTATAATTCATTGACTGATCGGTCAGCGAATTTCGACACGCACCAGGCGATGCGCCGCCAGATAAGGGAAGGTCAACATGGCCATCAACTCCATCCGGAATGCGGCGCAGCTTGCCGGCAAAATCAAAACGCCACCGTCAAATCCGAGCGAAGCGCCCGATCCGGTGAAGATTCTGTACGGGGTAAAAAATCCGCCGCCGTTTACGGAAGGCAACATCTTCCCGCTCGAGTGGGAGGTCAAAACCCCAAAATTGATGCAAATCTACGATTCGGCGCGCGATCCGGGCTGGGCCCCTAACCGGCTGCCCTGGGACACTCTCGATCCCGAGGCGTTCACGCTCGATCAGCGTTATGCGCTGGCCTATTGGTGGTCGCTGCTGTCGGTGTTCGATTCGTCCGGTCCGGCGGTGTTCGCCCGGGCGATGATCCACACCTACGAGACGCACGAGGAAGACCCGGTCCGCAAATGCTTTTTCTCGGTCACCCGCGACGAGGTGAATCACGAGGAAATCTGCCAGCGCGCCATCCAGAAGCTGACGCCGGGCGGACCGCTCGGCTATGAGCCGCAAACGCCGCTCGGCAAGCTCGCGCGCAACAACGTGCTTTGGTACTACCATAATGGCGGCCGCTACTGGGAAGGCTTCAAGCGGGGCGTGGGAAAATATCCGCTCGCCATCCTGTTCACCTCGTTCCTGATGGGCGAGGTGGCGGCGGCGACGTTGTTCCACGGCATGTATCAGCGCACGACCATCCCGGCGTTCAAGGAAGCGTTCCGCTGCGTCGGCAAGGACGAAGCGCGCCACATGGGTATCTGCCTCGCCGTTCTCGACCGGCTCCTGCCGCAGCTGACCGACGAGATGCGGGCCCAGATCACCAAGCAGTTGCGCGCCGGATATATCTTCCTGTCGGGCATTCTCTATCAGCCGCCCGAGCAGTTTTGGGAGCTGCCTGACACCTGGCGGCCGGCGCACGGAATTCTCGAAGACGTCGCACGCGAGGCGGGGCTGGGCGTCCTCAGCGACGAGGAGCGCCGCGAGAACTGGCGCGCGGCGGTGTTGAAAATGAAGGGCCTGCTGGAGCCGCATGGGGTGGCGTTTCCGGCCATCCCCGAGATCGGCATCGATGGCGAAACGGTCGCCTTCGATCCCGACGATATCATTCCGGTGTTCTGAGCGGATCGGCGCGATCCGAACATGGCGCGCCCCCGCGCCGACGATTACGGCGAGAAGCAACAGCTTATCCGCGACCGCGCGGCGGAGCTATTCGCCACCCGTGGCTTTGCCGGCACATCGACCGCCGACATCGCCCGCGCCTGTGGGTTCTCCAAGGCGCTGTTTTACCACTACTTCGCTTCGAAGGAGCAGGTGCTCTACGACCTGCTGATCGCCTATGTAACGGCGTTGTTGGCCGCGGCCGAGGCCGCGCTCGCCGAATCCGCCGATCCGCGCGCGCAGTTCCGTGCCGTCGTGCGCGCCCATTTGCGCCTGTATGCGACAGCCCGTGCGCGGCACATTCTGCTGCTCAATGAACTCGACGCCCTGCCGGCGGCCGAAAAGGCAGAGATTGTCGGTCTGGAGCGCCGCCTGGTTCGCCTCGTCGCCGATCTTATCGGCCGGCTTGCGCCGCCGATCAGGGAACGTCGGGAATTGCGCGTCCCGACGGCGATGGCGTTTTACGGCATGATCAACTGGACCTATACGTGGTACCGGCCCAACGGCCGGTTGACGCCCGAGAGTTTCGCCGATCTGGCCGTCGACCTATTTCTTGACGGCATCGGCGCGGCGGCGGCGCGGCGCTAAGCGTCGCTTGGGGCGGTGACGGCTCCGCGCGGCACAAAGGAATCGACGCGGATGCGAGCCGATGCCGCGCCGTGCTCTTTAACCGCCGCCGCACAATCGTCGACGAAGCTCGGTGAGCCGGCGATCAGGACGTGAGCCTGCGAAAGATCGCGCCCCTCGCGTGCGAGAAGCGCCGGGATTCGCTCGCTGAGCCGTTTGGCGTCAATTGCGGCCCCGGCATCGCGGGTCAGCGTTATCCGATAATGAAAATTCGTATAACGACGTTCGAGCGCATCAAGAGCGTCGAGGACGAAAAGCTCAGTCATGTCGCGCACCGAAAAGATAAGCTCGATCGGCGCTGCGAGTCCGTCGCGCAACGCCTTGTCGATCAGCGCCAGAATCGGCGACAGTCCGGTTCCCCCGGCAAGACACAAGACCGGTCCATCAACATCCGGCGGGAAATGGAAATCGCCATAAGGCCCGCGCACCGAAACGGCACGGCCGGGCCGGGCGTTCGCGTGCAGCCAGCCGCTCGCCCGACCATGCGGGTGGCGGGTCACATAAAAGGCAAGCTGGCCGTCCGGCGCGCCATCCTGTGCATCCGGGGCGCAAGCCATCGAATAGGGGCGCGGGCGGTCGATGCCGGGCAGAACGAACTCCATGTTCATGCCGGCGTGAAAGCGAAACTTCACCGTGCGCGGCACGGCGACGACCAGGCGCAGGACGCTTGGCGTCACCGGGCGGGCGGCGACAATCTCGGCCGAGAATTCGGCCGGCACGATCGCCTCTTCGCCAGCGCCGCGCGGGATCATCTCGCCAACCATGCGCAGGCGGACGGTTGCGCTGCGCGGTTTCGCTTGGCAGGCAAGGCAAAAGCCCGCCGCCTTTTCTTCGTCGCTGAGGACGAAACCCAAGTCCCAGCCGTGATCGACTTCGCCGTCGAGCAATTCCGCTTTGCAGGTTCCGCATGCGCCGCCGCGGCAGCTATGGGGAATGTGCAGCCCGGCATCGAGCCCGGCGTCGAGCAAGCAGCTATCGGCCTGGCAATCGTAACTTTCGCCGGTGTTCTCGATCGTGACGCGTGTGGGCGCGGCCATGATGTCCGCTCAGGCCGCCTGCAACGCGGCGCAGAAGGTTTCGGGATCGACATTGCCGCCCGAACACACCACCGCTACGGTTTTCCCGGCGAGCGAAATCTTTCCGGTGAGCGCAGCGGCCAGCGCCACAGCGCCGCCGGGCTCAGTGACCAGTTTGAGCTCGGCAAAGGCGGTCGCCATGGCGCGGCGCACTTCATCGTCGGTCACGACCAGGCCACCGGCCAACAGCCTAGCGTTCAGCGCAAAGGTCAGCGCCCCCGGCTCGGGCGACAAAAGGGCGTCGCAGATCGAGCGCGCCGAAGGGTCGTTGCGTTCGCGCCGGCCGCTTTTGAGCGAGCGTGTCGTATCGTCGAAACCGGCGGGCTCGACCGCATAGACCTTCGTCCCCGGCGTCGCGGTGGCAAGGGCCAGCGCGGTGCCCGAAATCAGCCCCCCGCCGCCGCAACAGACGAGAACCGCATCGAGGCGCACGCCGAGCGCCTCGGCCTGGCGGGCGATTTCAAGCCCGATCGTGCCCTGCCCGGCGACGATATAGGGGTCGTCATAGGGCGGAACGAGAGTCGCGCCGCGCTCGGCGGCGAGAGAGCCGCCGATCTCCTCGCGGCTTTCGCGGTAGCGGTCGTACTGGATCACTTCGGCGCCGTAACCTCTGGTCCGCGTGACTTTGATCGCTGGCGCGTCGGTCGGCATGATGATCGTTGCTGGCATGGCGAGAATTTGCGCCGCCGCCGCGACGCCTTGGGCGTGATTGCCGGATGAATAGGCGACCACGCCGCGCCGCCGGGCCTCGGCATCGAGCCGGCTCATGCGGTTATAGGCGCCGCGAAACTTGAACGAACCGGTGCGTTGCAGCGGCTCGGCCTTGACCAGGAGCCGGCCGCCGAGGCGGGCGTTGAGGGAATGGGATTCGAGCAGCGGCGTCACTACCGCCTGGCCGACAAGGCGGCGGGCGGCATCCTCGATATCGGCGAACGAAGGCAGGCGGGGGGATGTCTCAGAAGCGGCGGAGGAACTCATCGATGGCCTCCCGGGCCGGCGGTTCGTTGAGGGTCGGGGCGTGACCGACGCCCGGCAGCGTCACCTGGACGAGATCGGGCTTCTCGGCCTTCATGCGGGCGAAGGTGTCCGCCGACAGGATATCCGACGCGCCGCCACGAATTGCAAGTACCGGAATGCGGCGCACCGCCCGCCAGAGCGCCCAGAGATCGAAGACGTCCGCCGCACCCTCGCGCATCGGGCGGACGATATTCACATCCCAGTCGAAATGCAGCCGGCCATCCGGACCCTCGCGAAAGGTGTTGCGGGTCAGGGTCAGCCATTCGTCTTTTGTCGACAGCGAGAGATTCGGCAACAGGGTTTGCAGGTGCTTGGCGGCGGTCGGCCAGTCCGGCTGTGGCCGATCGACGGAAACGTAGTCGAGGATGCGTTTGGCGCCGCCGGCCCCGATATCGGGGCCGACATCGTTGAGCGCCAGACCGGCCAGGGCGGTCGGAAACGCGGCGCCGAGAAGGCCGCCCATCGAGGTGCCGACGACAATGACGCGGCCGATACCGAGAGCGGCCAGAAGGTGGCGAATATCGTCGAGATAGGTTCGCGGTTCGTAGGTCCGCCAGTCGGCGGCGTAGGCCGACCGGCCGCGACCGCGCAGATCGGGACAGATGACACGCCGGCCGCGCGTAGCGAGATGGCGGGCAAGCGCGTCGAAATCGTTGGAATGACGGGTGAGGCCGGGCAGACAGAGGACCGGCACGTCATCGCCGCCCGGATCGCCCCAATCGCGGAAAAACAGCCGAAGGTCGTCCTGCGAACGATAATGCCGTTCGCGCGGCGCGACGGTCATGCGACGCCGAGCAGGGCCGGCAGATCGGCGAGGCTGCCGATCTGCGCTTCCGGCGCGCCCGGCAGGTTTTCCGGCGGCATCTTGAAGCGGTTGACCCAGACGGCCCGGAAACCGAACGCTGCCGCCCCGACCGCGTCCCAGCCATTCGACGACATGAAGCAGATCCGGTTCGCCGTCGTGGAAAACCGATCGACGGCGGTCTGATAGACCGATGGATGCGGCTTGAAGATGCCGACCGCCTCGACCGACAAGAGAGCGTCGACATGGGCGCTGATGCCCGAAGTGTTGACCGCCGCCGCCAGCATGGTCGGCGAACCGTTCGACAGAATGCCGACCTTGATGCCGCCGGCCTTGACGCGCCGCAGCGCCTCGACCGCGTCGGGATAGGCGTCGAGGCTGAGATATTGCTGCATGAGCAAGGCGCGCAACGCCGGGTCGTTGCGCTTGATCGCAGCCATCGCGTAATCGAGGCTTTCGCCGGTGACGTGCCAGAAATCCGCATGGCGGCCCATCAGGCTGCGCAGCCAGGTATATTCAAGCTGTTTGCGACGCCAGATGTCGGACAGGGTCTGCCAATCGTTGCCGAGCGCATCCTTGCACCGCGCCGCCGCCGATGCGTAGTCGAACAGCGTTCCGTATGCGTCGAACACGCACGCATCGATATCGCGGATCTGCAATGGAGACATTTCCGGTCCTTTCATTCTTCGCGTAATTCTAGTTGCGGCGGCGCAAATCCTGGTCGATATCCTGCGCGACCAGCGTGCGCCCGAGCCGCTGACGGTAAATCTGGAGGTTTTCGAACACGCGCTGGACATAATTGCGCGTTTCCTCGAACGGGATCATCTCGATCCAGTCGATCGGGTCGACGCCGGGGCGGCGCGGGTCGCCATTGTCGCGGATCCACTGGCGCGCGCGGCCCGGCCCGGCGTTGTAGGCGGCGAGGGCGAGCAGATAGGAGCCGTCGAAATCGTCGATCAGCCCGGCGAGATAGCTCTGGCCGAGGCGGATGTTGTAATGCGGATCGTTGAGCAGGCGGTGATCGGCGTGTTCCTGGCTGGCGCCGATGCCGCGGGCGACGGAGCGCGCCGTCGCCGGCATGAGCTGCATCAGGCCGCGCGCCCCGGCGCGGCTGACGGCGTCGCTTTCGAAGGCGCTTTCCTGCCGGATGGTGGCGAGAATCAGGGCCGGTTCGGGGCGTTCGCCGCGCGGCAGATGAATGAGCGGCCAGCCCTGTTCGGGCAGCATCACGCCGGCGATCTGGGCAGATCGTTTGGCCGCCGAGACGGCAAGATCGGGCCGTTCGAGTTGAAGCGACAGCTCGCCGGCCAATGCATGCTGGCCCGGCGTCTTGGCGTTGGCGACCTGACGCAGAATGAACGGCTTGATCCGGTCGCGCTCGCGGACCTCGGCGAGCAGCCGGGCGGCGCGGGTGATTTCGCTGCGCTCGAAGGCTTCGCGGTCGGCCGGCGTGATTTCGGTTGGCGCGGGCCAGGCGGGGCGCGACGCGGGGTCGAGACGCGCGCGCGCCACATGGCCGTAATAGGTGATCGGCAGGGCGGCGGCGCGTTGATACCACTCGACGCTGCGCTTCTTGTCGCCGGCTTCTTCCAGGGCCCGCCCGGCCCAGTACGCGCCGCGCGCCCGGGTGACGGGGAAACGCGCCGCTTCGTAAAGTCCGGTGAAGTGGGGAAGGGCGGTCTTGGGCTGTTTGAGAAAACGCAGCGCGATCCAGCCGGCGAGAAACTCCGCTTCGGCATAGTTTGCGCCGTGGCTGCCGTTCAGGCGGTGGTTGTTCGCGACCTTGTAGGCCTCGGCCATCTTGCCGGCGGCGATCGAGCGGCGGGCGAGGATGGCGCGCTCGTTCCACCAGATGTCGGGACGGCCGAGATCGGCCGGCGCCTGAGCCAGCATCTCGCGCGCCCCTTCTTCCTGACCCTTGCGGCGACGCCATTTCATGCGTTCGAACAGCAGACCAGGGTGATTGAGCAGATTCTGAGGCACCTTGCGCAAGGCACCGTCGACGCCCCCCGACATCGCGGCAAGGCGCATTCGCGCCTCGGCCAGCGCGCGCATATCGCTATCGACCAGCGGCATGATCCGGCGCGCTTCTTCGCGCCGCCCATCCCACAGCAGGCGGTCCAGCCGCTCGACATGATCGTCACGGCCGAGATATTGGCGATAGCGGGCAAGGAAGGTCTTTTCCTGCTTTGTCCCGAATCCGCCCGATGCCCAGGTGCTGCGAATCAGGGCGAGCGCTTTATCGCGCTCCTTGTTGCGCAGCAAGGCCTCGATATAGCGCATCGCGCCGTCGGCGGTGAGCGGTCCCCGCAAGGCGAACCACGCCAGAACGACGCTGTCATTGGTCTGGTCGACAAGCGCCTCTTCGGCCCGGCGCATGAGCTGGTCCTGCGCCGGCCAATCCGGATTGGCGTCGAGGAACGAGGCAATATCCTCGAAGGCGGCACCCGAACGGGGCAGCTGATATTCGAGCCAGCGGATAAGCTTGTCAGCGAGCGGGTGCCGGCCGCGACCGGCGATCAGCCGCGCTTCGGCCCATCGTCCCGCTTCGATGGCGGCAAAGGCCTTGGTGTATATCTCGCGCTGTTCGGGCGACAGGATCGGCGTCAGGCTGCGCGCTGGCCCGAGGATCGATGTCTGGGCCATGGCCGGCCCTTGCGCATGGGTAACGCCGCCGGCGGCAAGCAACACGCTTACCCCCGCCGCCATGACCAGCATCCGGCGCGCGATCGAACTCCTCATGCCGCCGATTGTACGCAAGAGCGATGCGGGGAAGCCAGTACGACTTCTGCCGGGCGTCGGGGGCCGCCGACCGGAGAGAGTTGCAGAAGGAGGATCGTCAAGGCTATGTTGCATTGCAGAAACGGGCTACCCGAGGGTGATCGAGTCCCTCTGTAGCCCGAACGGAGTTAAATCAATGTTTAAGGGATCGTTTGTCGCGCTGATTACGCCCTTCCGCAACGGCAAGGTCGACGAGAAGGCGTTTCAGGGGTTGGTTGAATGGCAGATCGCCGAGGGGACGCATGGCCTCGTGCCGTGCGGGACGACCGGCGAATCGCCCACCCTGAGCCACGACGAGCATAAGCGCGTGGTCGAGCTCTGCGTCGAAGCGGCCGGCAAGAAAGTGCCGGTTGTCGCCGGCACCGGCTCGAATTCGACCGCCGAGGCGGTCGAGCTGACCCGCCATGCCAAAAAGGCGGGGGCCGACGGCGCGCTGGTGGTGACGCCTTATTACAACAAGCCGACCCAGGCCGGGCTCTATGCGCATTACAAGGCGATCGCCGAAGCGGTTGACCTACCGATCCTCGTCTACAACATCCCGCCGCGTTGCGTGATCGACATTTCGGTCGAGACGATGGCACGCATCGCCAAGCTGCCCAATATCGTCGGCGTCAAGGAAGCGACCGGCGACGTCACGCGCTTTACCAAGCATCGCAACGCGATCGGCGCCAAATTCGTCCAGATGTCGGGCGACGACGGTTTGGCGCTCGGCCACATGGCGCATGGCGGCCATGGCTGCATTTCGGTCACCGCCAATATCGCCCCGCGCCAGCTTTCGGAATTCCAGAATGCCTGCCTCGCCAGCGACTTCGGCAAGGCGCGGACGATCCATGACCGCCTGGCGCCGCTGCACGAGGCGCTGTTCATCGAAGCGAGCCCCGGCCCGGTCAAATACGCCGCAAGTCTGCTCGGCAAGTGCCAGCCCGACACGCGCCTGCCGCTGGTCGAGATTTCCGAGGCGACCAAACAGCGCGTACGGGAAACCATGGCGTCGGCGGGACTGCTCAACTAGGAATGGCCAAGCGACCGCTGGCGATCAAGATTGCGGCGCAAAACCGCAAGGCGCGCCACGACTATTTCATCAACGAAAAACTCGAGGCCGGCATCGCGCTCGTCGGCACCGAGGTGAAGGCGTTGCGCGACGGCGGGGCCAACATCACCGACGCGCATGCCGGCGATATGGGCGGCGAGTTATGGCTGTTCAATCTGCATATTCCCGAGTACCGGGGCGGTAACCGTTTCAATCACGAGCCGCGCCGGCCACGCAAGCTGCTTGTCCATAAGCGCGAACTCGATCGCTTGCTCGGCGCCGTGCAGCGCCAAGGCATGGCGCTGATTCCGCTGTCGATCTATTTCAACGAGCGCGGCCGGGCGAAGGTCGAACTCGCCCTCGGCAAGGGCAAGAAGAAATACGACAAGCGCGAAACCGAACGCGCCCGCGACTGGTCGCGCGAGAAATCGCGGCTGCTGCGGGCGCGGGGCTAGCCGCCTGCGCGCTCGATATCGCTCAATAGACGCTCGATGCGCGCGATCAGGCGGTTCTGGCGTGCCTCGTCGCGCCGATGGGTGCGGGCGAGCGTGGCAACCTTGCCGCCACAATGCGGGCACGCGCGCGTCTTCGGCCAGATATATTGCCGGCATCCGCGACAGAGAATAAGCGTCGGCGGAACGCGGCCGCGCGGCGCGGAAACCTGGCCGGTCATGACTGCTTGTCGGGGATGGGTTCGCTCACCAGATCGAAGCGGCCGTAATCGAAAGGGCGATGCGGCGCGTCGGCGACCTTGACGATGCGTTCGCGCAATCCCTGTTTTTCCAGTTCGAGCACGCGGTAATGGCAATAGGGATTGTTGCCCGGCCGGCCGAACAGCACATGCGTCGTCCAGGTGCAGCCGGCGCGGCAGATTTTCGCATAATAGCAGGTGCGGCAGAATCCCCAGAGATTGTCGGTGCTGAGCGCCCGGTTGAACGACAGCCGGTCGCTGTTGTTCCACACCTCCTCGATGCTGACATCGCGGATATTGCCGCCGGTATAATCGGAAGTCGGCAGCGAGGGGCAGCCCTTGATCGTTCCGTCGGCTTCGAGCCCGAGTACCGTATGGCCGGCGCCGCAACCGGTCCAGTGCTTGCTGTCGTCGCCCCAGCCGCGCCACAGCGATTCATAGGGGCCGAAATAGCCGATATTGTTGCCGGGCTGCATGACAAGACCGCGCTCCATGCCCTCGCTATAGAGACGGGCCAGTAGCGGCATCAACTCGGCAAGCTGGTAGGGTTGGAGCAGCAGTTCCGGATTGTCGGCGGCGTTGCCCATCGCGACGGTAAGCTGAACCTGCCAGTTCCGCTCCATCAATGCCGGCAGTTCGGGCATGACGGCGGCGGTGATCTGCGTGTTGACGCTGGCGACAATGCCGTGCGCCTTGAGCCGGCGCAACGCATCGATCGCCATCTCGAACGAGCCGGGCACGCCGCGCAGGCGGTCATGAAGCGGCGCAAGGCCGTCGATCGACACGCCGGCGTTCTGCAGCCCGGCGGCGGCCGCTTCGGCGACGCGCGCATCGGTCAGGTTGCGCCCGCCGGTCTGCAGGCCGCAATCCATCCCGTGGTCGCGGACGGCCCGGATAATCGTCGTCCAGTCCTTGCGCAGATACGCTTCGCCGCCGATCAGGGTGACTTCGCGCGTGCCGAGGCGGGCGAGTTGACGCACGATATCGATACACTCGTCGGTGCTGAGCTCGTTCGGGCGCGGTCGGCCGGCACGGGAGCCGCAATGCGCGCATTTGAGATTGCAGGCAAGCGTAACTTCCCAGACGACATGAACCGGCCGACACTCGGCGTAGTCCTCCTGTCGTCGAAATCGCGTCGGCTGGTCTACCGCCGGTTTAGCCGCCGACGCCTTCCGCGCTTTGCGGGCAGGAGCGCCGGCGGCATCGCCGCGTCGGACGACGTGGCTCATCTACGCTTCGTAGTGCGCCGCGTTTTTCTTGTCTTTTTCGCTTTCGTGGTTTTCGCAATCTCGCGCTGAAGCATGGTGATTGCAGCGCCGAGATTGCCTTGCTTGCGCATGAGATCGCGGGCGCGCTTGAGCGTCGCTTTCATGCGGGTGAGATTGCCGCTGGCGATGGCGTTGCGAATCGCCGTTCCATACATCACGATGACCATGAGGCTACTCCCTCCCGAATTTATCAGATGATCGCAACGTCAACACCCTAACGCTGCTATTTTTAGTTGTCAAAGGAGACAGCAATGAACGCACGAGGATATCGTGCACGCCGCGCGCTTCTTCGACACGCGCGAATGCGCAACTCGGCGCGCTGTATGGATTCCGATCGTCTGTTCGGCGTCGCGACATCGCTGATCGAGCCGCGCATCGACCATCAGACGAAAATCGTCGTTCATCGCGCCGAGCAGATCGATCACGAATCGGCGCCGTATCCGGTAATCGCGTCGCTATTTCGACGTTTGCGGCTCGATCGCGGCGATGTGTTCTGGGACCTCGGTTGCGGCTATGGGCAGGTGCTGATCTGCGGCGCCCTGCTCAACCGGCGGGCCCGTTTTCGCGGTGTCGAATTGCTTGGCGAGCGGGCGCATGAAGGACGGCGGATCGCCCGGCGGCTGGGGTTGGCCAACGTCGAGATCGTGTCGGGGCATGTGCACGACGTCGATTTCGGCGGCGGCGATTGCTTCTTCGTCTTCGATCCGTTTCTCGGGACAACGCTGGCGCGGGTGATTAAACGCCTATGCCGCATCGCCGAGCGGCGGCCGATCCGCATCGCGTCGTTCGGCATGACCAACGAGGTGATGGCCAGGCTCGATTGGCTGCGCCCGCTGCCGCCCGAGCGCGGCGGCGGCGAGGGCGTGCTTGACCTGCGCCTGTTTACGTCGCGCTGAGCCGTTTCGCGGCCGCCACCGCGCGTTCGAACATCGCGGGCGTGAGCACGCCAGTATTGGTGTTGTAACGCGAGCAGTGATAGCTGTCGGCAAGCATAAGGCCGCCAGGCAGTTTATGCGCCGTGCCATGACCAAAAGGATGGGCGGCGCGCTTCACACCGATGGCGGCGAGCGCGGCATCGTGCGCTACCCGCCCCAGCGCCAGCACGCAACGGAGATTTTTCATTGCCGCCAGTTCGGCGGCAAGAAACGGCCGGCACCCGGTAATTTCGGCCGGCAGGGGTTTGTTGGCCGGCGGCACGCAGCGCACGGCGTTGGTTATGCGCGCACCGACGAGACGCAGTTCGTCGCCCGGCCATACGTCGTTGTCGCGCCCGGCGACATAACGGCCCTCGGCGAGGCCGAGCTTCAACAGCGTGGCGTACAGAAGATCGCCGGCATAGTCGCCGGTGAACGGACGACCGCTGCGATTGGCGCCCTTGAGGCCGGGGGCGAGGCCGATGATCAACAGAGGCGCCGCGATGTCGCCGAAGCTGGGGACTGGCGCATTATGCCAGCCGGGAAACTCGCGACGGTTCGCGTGGCGGAATTCGACCAGCCGCAAGCAATGCGGGCAGTCCCGAGCGGGACCGTCCGCCGTGACTGCCTTGGCCGCTGGCGCGCGGACGGCGCTCAAGCCGGCGTATTCGATTCGTAAAACTCGTCGGGTTCGGCAGGCGTCGCCATGTCGCGCCGTTCGACATTGCGCTGGATGTGCGGCATCAGATCCTGCAAATCGATAAAGGTGTCGGCCTGCCGGCGCAGCTCGTCGGCGACCATCGGCGGCTGGGTGCGGATGGTCGAGACGATGCTGACCCGCACGCCGCGCCGCTGCACGGCCTCGACTAGGCGGCGGAAATCGCCGTCGCCGGAAAACAGAACGACATGGTCGAGATGGGCCGCCATATCGAGCACGTCGATGGCGATCTCGATATCCATGTTGCCTTTGAGGCGCCGCCGGCCCGATGAATCGGTGAATTCCTTGGTTGGTTTGGTCACCATGGTGAAACCGTTATAGTCGAGCCAGTCGACCAACGGGCGGATCGGCGAGTATTCCTGGTCTTCGATCAGCGCGGTGTAATAAAAGGCGCGAATCAGGCGACCGCGGCTCTGAAACAGGCCGAGCAGGCGGCGGTAATCGATGTCAAAACCGAGGGCGCGAGCGGAGTTGTAAAGATTGGGTCCATCCAAGAACAACGCCAAACGTTCCTGCGGATAAAAAGTCATCGGAATATCCTCCGTGGTGTGCTTAATGCGAATCAATAAGCGTCTAATTAACCATGCATCCTAGAAGGTACAAGCATTAATCGAATGCCGCCAAAATGATACTTATCGCTCTCGGCGCGAATCTTCCTGGGCCTGCCGGATCGCCGCAACAAATGTGCGAGGCTGCGTTAGCCGCGTTGGCAAAAATTGGCGTGCGCGTTTTTCGCCGCTCGCCCTGGTATGAATCGGCGCCCGTGCCGCCATCGGATCAGCCGTGGTTTGTCAACGGCGTAGCGCAACTCGAAACCGATCTTGCAGCCGCGGCTCTATTACACCTTTTACATAGTGTCGAACGCGATCTCGGTCGGGTGCGCGGCGTGATCAATGCCCCACGCACGATCGATCTCGATCTGCTCGACTATAACGGGCTCATTCGCGGCGGTCCCGACACGCCGATCTTGCCTCATCCGCGATTGGCCGAACGGGCTTTCGTCTTGGCGCCGTTGGCCGATCTTGCGCCCGAATGGCGACATCCGGAGAGCGGTAAGGGGGTAGAAGAGCTGATTGCCGCCCTGCCGGCAAGCGAAGGCCTCCGCCGGCGCGGGGCAGCCCGATCAGAGGACTGAAAAGACACGAAATTTCCTTGCGTTAGCGGCTTTTCCTTTCTATATTGTTCGACTGTGAACATTTCCGGAGCTTAGACAATAATGGCCCGCGTAACCGTCGAAGATTGCGTCGTCAAGGTTCCCAACCGTTTCGATCTCGTCATGTTGGCGTCGCAGCGGGCGCGCGAGATATCCGCCGGTGCGCCGTTGACCCTGGAAAAGGACAACGACAAAAACCCGGTGATCGCGCTGCGCGAGATCGCCGAAAGCTCGCTCGATCTCGACAATCTGCGCCAGGCGGTGATCACCGGCCTGCAGAAGCATGTCGAATCCGACGAACCGGAAGAAGACATGATGGAGCTCCTCGCGTCGGATCGCGATGTCGCCGGCGTGCCTTACGAGCCGACGGCGGACGTTTCGGAAGAAGAAGTGATCGTCGAAGGCGAGGAAGGCGAAACGGTCGCGAGCGAGCCTTCTGAATCGCC
>JACQAF010000026.1 GCA_016195145.1 Rhodospirillales bacterium | reverse complement strand
TCGCCGCCGCCCAGGCGGGGTCGCGCGCGGCCACATGGGCCTCGAGCGCTGCCGGCGCGTCGGCGTAGCGGGCCATGTAATCGCGGTCGGCGAAGCCTTCCTTGAACAGCACGTGCATCACCGCGCAGGCGAGCGCAGCGTCGGTGCCGGGGCGCAGGCAGAGATGCGTGTCGGCGACCTCGGCGGTCGGCGTGCGGTAGGGGTCGACGACGACGAGCTTCGCCCCGCGTCCCTTACGGGCGCGGCTGATATGGGTCATCACGTTGACCTGGGTCGATACCGGGTTGCCGCCCCAGACGACGATCAGATCGGATTCCGCCATCTCGCGCGCATCGACCCCGCGCCGGGCGCCGACCCCGGCAATCCAGCCCGTGTCGGCGAGGGTCGTGCAGATCGTGCTGTACTGCCGCGAATAGCGCATGACATGGCGCAGGCGTTCGATGCCGTCGCGCTGCACGAGGCCCATCGTGCCGGCATAGAAATAGGGCCAGACCGCCTCGCTGCCGTGGCGTTGGGCGGCGAGGGTCAGGCGCTCGGCCACCTCGTCGAGGGCGGCGTCCCAGTCGAGCGGCGCAAAGGCGGCGCGGCCGACGCCCTTGTCGCCGACGCGGCGCAGCGGCCGGATCAGCCGGTCGGGGTGGTGGACGCGCTCGGCATAGCGCGCGACCTTGGCGCAGATCACGCCGGCGGTGTAATCGTTCGCGGCCGCGCCGCGCACGCGCCCGATGGTGCGGGCATCCAGACGCTCGACCTCGAGCGCGCAGGTGCTTGGGCAATCATGCGGGCAGGCGGAGTGGAATATCTCGGCCTTCCCGCGCGCGGCGCGATTTGCAGTTGCGGCGGTCCCGGTATCGGGCATGATCAATCCTCGATTGACGGCTAGACTAGGCCGTCGCCGGGGCGGCCGCAAGAAGGGGGAAGCATGCCGGATATGAGCATTCCGCAACTGAGCGCCATGGAGATCGCCCGGCGGGTACGGGCGGGCGAATTGTCGCCGGTGGCGGTGGTCGAGGCGCATCTTGCCGTCATCGCGGCGCTCAATCCGGCGATCAACGCCGTGTGCACGCTGGCCGCCGACAAGGCGCTGGCCGACGCGGCGCGGCTTGAGGCTGACCTTACGCGCGGCGCGGCGGCGGGGCCGCTGGCCGGCGTACCGGTCGGCATCAAGGACGTCGTGCCGACCGCCGGCATCCGCACCACCTTCGGCTCGACCCTCTATGCCGACCATGTGCCGGACGAGGACGGTCTCATCGTCCAGCGCCTCAAGGCGGCGGGGGCGATCGTCATCGGCAAGACCAACACGCCCGAATTCGCCGCCGGGGCCAACACCTACAACGCCGTGTTCGGCGCGACGCGCAACCCATGGGACCTGGCGCTTAGCGCCTCGGGCTCGACCGGCGGCGGCGCGGCGGCGCTGGCCGCGCGCATGATTGCGCTGGCCGACGGGTCGGACCTTGGCGGCAGCTTGCGCACCCCGGCGGCGTTTTGCGGCGTCGTCGGTCTGCGCCCAAGCCCCGGCCTGGTGCCGCGCTGGCCGACGGTGGCGCCGCTCGACACGCTCGGCGTTCCGGGACCGATGGCGCGCAGCGTCGAGGATTGCGCGTTGATGCTCCAGGCGATCGCCGGGCCCAGCCCCTATTCGCCGATCGTCGTGCCGGTCGAGGGGCGCGATTTCGTCGCCGCCACCCGTGCCGGCGTCAGGGGTCTGCGCGTCGCCTATTGCCCCGATATCGCCCGCATCGGCGTCGATGCCGAGGTCGAGCGTGTCTGCCGCCAGGCGGCGCTGGCCCTCGCCGATGCCGGCGCGATCGTCGAGGAAATTGACCTCGACCTGTCTTTCGCCCGGCAGGCGTTCCTGCAGCTGCGCGGCCAGTACATAGTCAGCCGCCATCTCGACCGGCTGGCCAAGATCGACCGCCTCAACCCCAACCTCGCCGGCAATATCCGCATGGGGCTCGCCCAGAGCCCGCGCGACATCGCGCTCGGCGAGCGCGGCCAGGCGGCGGTCTTCGACCGCTTCCGGGCGTTCTTTCAGCGCTATGACCGCCTGCTGACCCCGACGGCGGCGGTGCCGCCCTTCCCGGTCGAGCGCAATTACCCCGAAACCATCGGCGGCAAGCCGATGGCGACCTATATCGACTGGGTCGCGCCGACCTTCCTGATCACCCTCGCCGGGCTGCCGGCCGCCTCGGTACCGTGCGGCCTGACCGCGGCCGGGCTGCCGGTCGGCCTGCAGGTCGTCGGGCCGCGCTGGGGCGATGAAGGGGTGTTGGGACTGTCCCGGGCGATCGAAACCGCCAATCCTGTCGGAATGCCGCCAACAGCTCACAACCTATTCGTGCAAAACAAGTGGTGAAATTCTAATAATTAGACAAGGCTGAATCAAAATTCGTTTGAAAATAAGACGGTTGCATAAGAATACTTTTATGTTAATTTAAGTTTAACTGATTAATTGCAGGCTCGCCAATTGGCTTATCAGCACCAGAATCGCAAGGCTGGGCTCCGCAATCCATAAGCGGACGGTTCCCGATGGCAGATAACCGGGGGGATGACGAGTTGGCGGGGTTGCGCCGGGTGCTCGCGCTGGCGCAAGAAAAAACCGAGGCCAGCCGGCGGATAATCTTCGAGAACATCACCGATCTTTTTCTGACCCCTGCCGGACGGCTCAGCGACCGCGAACGGCTGCTGATGAGCGACATCCTCGGCCGCCTTGTGCGCGAGATGGAGTTGCGACTGCGCCGCGAGCTGTCAAACCGGCTCGCCGCCCTGCCCGATGGGCCGCGCGATCTTATGGTGATGCTGGCCAATGACGAAATCGAGGTCGCCCGCCCGGTCTTGCGCAACAGTCCGGTCTTGCGCGCCCCCGATCTGATCGAGATCGTCAAGCATCGCAGTCACGAGCATTTGCTCGCCATCGCCCTGCGTGCGCCGCTCAGCGCCGAGGTCAGCGAAGCGATCGTCGATCGCGGCGACGAACGGGTTATCGAGCAACTGCTCAAAAATCCCGATGCGATCCTGTCTCGCCGGGCGCTCGAATATCTGGTCGCCGAATCGCAGCGTGTCGACCAGTTCCAGGAGCCGCTTCTGAGCCGCGCCGATCTGCCGCCGGACCTGGCGCATCGCATGTTCTGGTGGGTCTCCGCTGCGCTGCGCCAGGTTATCCTGAACCGGTTCACTATCGATGTCGGCCTGCTCGACGATTCGTTGTCGGAATCGGCGAAAGCGGCGATTGCCGATCTGCCGCCGCCCTCGATCGACGATAAGGCCGCGCAACTGATCGAGGCGGCGGCCGACGGTCAGGTTCTCAACCATCATCTCCTGGTCCAGATGCTGCGCGGCGGCAAGATCGCAGCTTTCGTCGCCGCCTTCGCACGATTCTGCCGTTTGCAGCCGCTAATCGTGCGCCGCGTTGTTTTCGACCCCAGCGGCGAGAGCCTTGCCATCGCGTGCCGGGCGGTGAACGTCGAGCGGGCGGATTTCGCATCGATCTTCATGTTGTCGCGGCAGGGGCTCGGCCATCAAGGATCGATGCCAGCTACGGCGCTGCGCGATATTCTCAAGTTTT
>JACQAF010000046.1 GCA_016195145.1 Rhodospirillales bacterium | reverse complement strand
GAACGCCGGCGCGCGGGCGGATTCGTGCGGCACTGTCACGGCGACCTGCATTTGCGCAACATCTGTCTGATCGACGGCCAGCCGACGCTGTTCGACGCGATCGAATTCAACGACCGGATCGCCTGCATCGATACGCTCTACGATCTGGCTTTCCTGCTGGCCGATCTTGAGCACCGCGATTTGCGGGCATTGGCCAACGCCGCCCTCAATCGCTATCTCGACACGACGGCCGACTGCGCGGGGCTGGCGCTGATGCCACTCTATCTGGCCGGACGGGCCGGGATCCGGGCCCAAACGCTCGCTGCCGGGGCGGCGGCGCAAAGTACGGCCGTGGCGCGGGATCGGCTGGTGGCGGAGGCGCGCGAGAATCTTGCGCTTGGCTTGCGCTTCGCCGATCCGCCGCCACCGCGGCTGATCGCCGCCGGCGGATTGTCGGGCAGCGGCAAATCGACGCTCGCCTATGCGCTCGCGCCGGCGGTGGGGTCGGCGCCCGGCGCGGTCGTCTTGCGCACCGACGTTATCCGCAAGCAGCTGGCCGGCATCGCCCCCACCGGGCGCTTGCCGCCGGAATCCTACACCAAGGAAGAATCGGCGAGGGTCTATGCGGCGTTGATGGCGCGCGCGACCGATATCCTCGCCAGCGGTTATGCCGTCATCGCCGATGCGGTGTTCGCCGACCCGGCCGAGCGCGCGGCGATCGAGGCCTGCGCCCGGGCGGCGGGCGTCGGCTTTGCAGGTATATGGCTCGATGCGCCGCCGCCGGTTCTTGCGGCGCGGGTCTCGACGCGGGTCAAGGATGCGTCCGACGCTACGGCCGACGTGGTGCGGATGCAGGCGGCGCTCGATATCGGGCGGCTCGATTGGACGAAAGTGGCCGCGAGCGGGACGCCGGCGGCGGTGCATACGGCGGCGACGTATGCGCTTGGCCTCGCCGGCCGCCGGGTGGAGGCCGATTGAGCTAGGTCAATTAGACGTTGCGCGGTAAGTGGTAGTAACATCGGGTCGGTAGATCGGCTGAACGCGATTGCGCGATTGAGGAGGAAAATAACAATGAGCCTTAAAATCATACTGGCCCCGATCGCCGGCGGCGATGGAGATGCATCATGGCGGCGGCCCAACGCGACACGACGACCAAGGCCGAGCGCGCCAAGCAGACCTTCGAAGCGTGGCGCAAGACAGCCGATCTGCCGCTGATCGAGCGGCCGGGCGGCGCGGTCGGACCGTCGGTCGCATGGGTCGAGGAAACCGGGGCTGAGGACGAACGCGTGGCCCGGCGCGGCCGGGTGGCCGACCTGATCGTCGCGGCGCAGCCGACATCCAGCGGCGCGATCGCTTCGACCGTGACCTTCGAGGCGGCGTTGCTCGACACCGGGCGACCTGTAATCGTCGCGCCGCCCGCCGCCGGGACCGGCATTGGCGGCGGCGCGGCGGTCGTGGCGTGGAACGGCAGCGCCGAATCGGCCCGCGCCGTCTCCTTCTCCCTACCGTTTCTTGCGTTGTCGACGCGGGTTGTTGTTGTCGCCGCCAAGGAGGGCGCCACAGCGGCCGACGCCGACCCGCTGATTTCCTATCTCGCCTGGCATGGCGTGCGGGCCGATACGGTGACGCCCGAGGTGCATACCGCCGCCGTCGGCCCTCATCTTCTGGAAGAGGCGCAAAAAATCGGCGCCGGCATGTTGGTGATGGGCGCCTATACCCACAACCGTCTGCGCCAGATGGTGTTTGGCGGCGTCACGCGCCATGTCCTCGGGCACGCCAAGCTGCCCGTGCTGATGGCGCATTGAAGGCATGGCCGCGGGGCCGGCAAGGCGAACGATGCTGACGCTCAAGGACTGTTTCGGACTATGCGATCTGACCGAGGAGGAAATCCCGGCCATCGCCGAGCACGAGCACCTGCCCGAGGTCATCGCCGCCGAACTCGGCGCCTATCTTGTGACCGGTCCGGACGGTCCGCCGCGCATCCGGCGCATCATCCTCGACGACATCGCCGCAGCCAAGGCGCGCGGCGACCAGAGGCACGCGATCAAACTCAAGCTCGTGCTCAGGCAGTTCTACGACACCTATCCCGATTGCGTCGCGCCCGGCGACAGGAATTTCCCGACCTGATCTGAAAGGAAGCCAGCCGTGCCGCTCAAACGCATTCTCTTGGAGCTTGCCCGCACCAAGGAATTTCCCGAAGGCAACCGCCATTGCGGCTATGAATTCGTCGCGCCGCTCGACGCCAAAGGGCATTTCGACCCGGCCGGATGGAAGACGGCCCGCGATAAATGCGTCGTACGCCGCTTCTGGCAGGGAGAAGACGACGAGCACGGGAATCTTGTCCATGCCCATAACCGCTGGGTTTTTTCATATGGGCCCGGCGACGAGGACGATGAGCCGATCTTCAAATTCGACCGCCATGTCTTCGTTGAAGGCGAGTATGTCTCGATTACCGAACATGACGGCACCGCCCGCCCGTTCCGCATTGTCTCGGTAAGATAACGCACGGGCGGTTGGCGGGGCCGGCGGTTTCGCCTAGACTGCGCCGGCCATGCCCCATCGCAACACCCTCATCCTCACCGGCGCCTCGCGCGGCATCGGCCACGCGACGGTCAAGCGCTTCAGCGACGCCGGCTGGCGGATTTTTACCTGCTCGCGCGAGGACGTGCCGGCCGATTGCCGGCGCGACCCCAATTGGGCGCATCATGTCGCCGCCGATCTGGCCGATCCCGTCAGCCGCCGGCGTTTCGTCGAGGAGGTGAATCGCCATCTCGGCGATTCGGCCGTGCATGCGCTGGTCAACAACGCCGGCATCTCGCCCAAGACATCGTACAAGGAACGCCTTGGCGTGCTGCACGGCGAGGTCGAGGACTGGCATGGCGTCTTCGAGCTTAACTTTTACGCGCCGATCGAGCTTGCCCGCGGTTTTGCGTCGGCGCTGGCCAAGGGCAAGGGGGCGATCGTCAACATCACCTCGATCGCCGGCCACGCCGTGCATCCCTTCGCCGGGTCGGCCTATTCGACGTCGAAGGCGGCGCTGTCGGCGCTGACCCGCGAGATGGCGGTGGAATTCGCCGCGCTTGGCGTGCGGGTCAATGCCGTGGCGCCGGGCGAAATCGAGACCGAGATGGTCGGCGCGGAATACGAGCCGCTGATCACCCGCATCCCCATGCACCGCATGGGCACGACGGCCGAGGTCGCCGGCGTCGTCTATCAACTCTGCTCGCCCGATTTCGCCTATGTGACGGGCAGCGAGATTTTCGTCACCGGCGGCCAGCACCTCTATTGAGGCGATGGACCGGCGGCGTTTACAGCTTCGCCAGACGGTCGCGATACCAGGCGAGGCGTTCCTCGGTCTGGGTAATTTCGTGGATAAGCCAGTCGCCGAGCGGGCTATCGCCGGTCGATTCCTGGCTGGCGAGGTCGCGCAGGCGGGCAAGCTCGGCCGTCGCCAGCTCGACCAGCATCTCGAACTGGGCGCGCTGTTCCTCGCGGCCGAGCAGGTGGAGGAACCGCAGTTTGAGCGCCACGACCATGCGCGACAAATCGGTCATCGGCGCGCGCACCCGGCTGGTCAGCAGCTCCATCAGGGCGGCGCGGCCGGCGTCGGTGATCCGCACCTCGGTGTCGGCGGTCAGGCTCTGTCCCGGCCCGGCCATGCGGCCGATCGGCTCGATCAGCCCTTCGTAACGCAAGAGCTCGATCGAGGTGCCGAGGATATCGAGCGTCGGACCGAGCATGCGGCTGGCGAAATGCCGTACCTCGACCGCTAGCTTGCCGTAATGCCGCGGCTTCTCGGCGAGGCTGCCGAGGGCGGCGAGGCGGATCGCCTCGGTCGGAATCAGGGACTGGTCGCGATACATCGGCATGGCGTCAGCATACGCCGCCGTCGCGCCGCCGGTAAGGGGCTAGGCCGCGCGCGACAGGCGCAGGCGCGTCCACACGTCTTCGAGCGCGGCGACGAGGCGGTCCATCGCCGCATCGTCATGGCGCGGCGAGGGCGTGATGCGCAGGCGTTCGGCGCCGCGCGGTACGGTCGGATAATTGATCGGCTGCACGTAAATGCGGTGCCGGGCCAGCAATTCGTCCGATGCGTGCTTGCACGCCCGCGCGTCGCCGACGAAGACCGGCACGATATGGCTTTCCGACGGCATCGCCGGCAGGCCGGCCTCGGCCAGCAGGCGTTTGAGGCGCCGGGCGCGTTCCTGATGACGGTCGCGCTCGGCCTGGCTGGATTTGAGGTGGCGGACGCTGGCCAGCGCGCCGGCGGCGATCACCGGCGGCATGGCGCTGGAAAAGATGAAGCCGTTCGCATAGCTGCGCACGGCGTCGATCAGCGCGGCCGGGGCGGCGATATAACCGCCGACGACGCCGAAGCCCTTGGCGAGCGTGCCCTGGATAACGTCGACCCGGTCCATTACGCCGTCGCGCTCGGCCACGCCGGCGCCGCGCGGCCCGTACAGGCCGACGGCATGCACCTCGTCGAGATAGGTCATCGCGCCGTAGCGCCGGGCGAGTTCGCAGAAGGTGCCGATCGGCGCGATGTCGCCGTCCATCGAATAGACGGATTCGAAGGCGATCAGCTTCGGACGCGTCGGGTCGGCGGCGCGCAGGCGGCGCTCGAGATCGGCGACGTCATTATGGGTGAAAATCTGCTTATCGCTGCCGCCATGACGGATGCCCTCGATCATCGAGGCGTGATTGAGCGCGTCCGAGAACACCATGCAGCCCGGCATCAGCCGGGCGATGGTGCTGAGCGCCGATTCGTTGGCGTTATAGCCGGACGAAAAGACGAGCGCCGATTCCTTGCCATGCAGATCGGCCAGCTCGGCTTCCAGCAACACGAGATTGTGATGCGTGCCCGCGATGTTGCGCGTGCCGCCGGCGCCGGCGCCGTATTTCTTCAGCGCCGCTTCCATCGCCGCCAGCACGGCCGGATGCTGGCCCATGCCGAGATAGTCGTTGGAGCACCAGACGGTGACCTCGACCGGTCCTTCGGGGCCATGCCAGATGGCGCGCGGAAACTCGCCCGGCCGGCGTTCAAGATCGGCGAAGACGCGATAGCGGCCTTCCGCTCTCAGGCGGGCGACGGCGTCGGTAAAAAATTTCTCATAATCCATCAAACGAACCGCTCGGCTGAAGTTCGCGCCAACCGCAAGTTAAACATCAAATCCGGCGCGGGGAAAGGGGCTCGGCGATGCCCCTTGACCATGTCGCCCACGCCGAAAAATAACGGTCAGGCGGCCGGCGCCAGCCCCTTGGCGCGGACCATCGCCGCCGTATCGTCGAGCGCTTGGCCGAAGCGCCGCCACAACTCGTCGATCTGTTCCTCGGTGATGATCAAGGGTGGGCAAACGCCGATGCGGTCGCCGAAAAGCGGGCGCACGACGCCGATTTTCTCGCTCTCCTTGACCATCGTCTGCCAGATCGGCTCGGACACCATCAGCGCCGAAATCGGCAGATAAGCCGACGACAGCGCCTTGGCGACGGTGATCATGTCGGGCTTGAGATCGAAGGTCTGCGTGCCGAACATTTTGCCGGTGCGCCCGAAGCCGCAGATCACTTCGTCGACGATGAACAGGATGTCGTATTTTTTCAGGACCGGCTGGATCTTGGCGAAATAGGCGGCCGGCGGGACGATTACGCCGCCGGCGCCCATCACCGGCTCGGCGATGAACGCGGCGATGGTGTCGGGGTCTTCGCGCTGGATCAATTTTTCGAGATTGTCGGCGAGGCGGCCGGCGAAGGCGTCCTCGCTTTCGCCCGGCTCGGCGAAGCCGTAATGATGCGGGCAGTCGGCGAAAAGGATATTGGCGATCGGCAGGTCGAAATCGCGGTGATTATTGGGCAGGCCGGTGAGGCTCGCGGTCGCCACGGTCACGCCGTGATAGGCCCGCTGGCGCGAAATGATCTTCTTCTTGCGCGGCCGGCCGAGCGCGTTGTTGTAGTACCAGACGAGCTTGATCGCCGTGTCGTTCGCCTCCGACCCGGAATTGGCGAAGAATACTTTCGACATCGGCACGGGAGCGAGGGCGAGCAGCCGCTCGGCAAGCTCGATCGCGACGTCGTGCGATTTATGGGCGAAGATGTGATAGGTGGGCAGCTTCTCAAGCTGGCGCGTCGCCGCCGCGACCAGCCGCGGCTCGTTGAAGCCGAGTGAGGTCGACCACAGGCCGGCGAGCCCCTCGATGAACTGCTTGCCGGTTTCGTCGTAGATATAGATGCCTTCGCCGCGCGTGATGACGAGCGGACCTTCCTTCTCGTGGACTTTGAGGTTGGTATAGGGGTGGACGAGCGACGCGATGTCGCGGCTCGCCAGCGAATTGCCCCGGGGCGTGATGCGGCTCGTGGTCATGTGCGGCCTCTATATTGGCGACGGACGTTTGGCGGCTGGGCCGCGTCGTCGCGTCCCGCGCCGGCTCAGGCGGCCCAGCTGCGGTAGCGACGTGCGGCAAAGTCGTACTCTACGACGCGGTGATTATTGGTGTCGACCACCAACGCCCGGTCGGGGCCCGCGACGGCGATGCCGGCAGGCTCGCCGGCCGGCAGGCATACCGGGTCGGCGCATTCGACGCCTTCGTCGGCGTCGCTCGCCCGGCGCGCGCCGGGATCGAGGGCCCGGATACGGCCGTTATAGCTGTCGGCGACCAGCACCTGTCCGCCATCGGGCTGCCAGGCGAGGCCGAGAGGGTGCTGGAGCCGCGCCGTCGCAAAATCGCCATTAACATGGCCGAAATCGAACAGCCCCGTGCCGACCAGGGTTTCGATGCGCGGTGCATCGCCGAGGATCAGGACCCGGACGGCGGATGTCTCGCTATCGGCGAAATAGAGTCGCTGGCCGGCGGCGTCGAGCGCGAGGCCGCTTGGCTGGGCAAGCCGGGCGTCGTCGGCCGGGCCGTCGGCGATCGCCTCGTGGCCGATGCCGGCGAGCCGCCGCACGATCCCGCGCGCAAGGTCGAGCGCGCCGAGCTGGTGGGTTCCGGCATTGGCGAAGAACAGGGCCTGGCCGGCGATTTCGAGGTCCCAGGGCGAAGCGAGCGCCGTCTCACGCGCCGACGTTCCTGTGCCAAGGGACGGGCCGCGCTGGCCGGTGCCG
>JACQAF010000057.1 GCA_016195145.1 Rhodospirillales bacterium | reverse complement strand
GTCCCAGAAGAAGCCCGGCCGGAACAACGCAAAGGCGATCAGTAGCAACGCCGCCGTCTCCCAGATGCGGCTTCGCACCAGAAAATATCCCTGCGTGGCGGCGGCAAACAGCAGCATCGCCGCCGTCGCGACGACGAAGATCAGGATACCGCCGGCCCAGTCGACGTCGATCAACAGCAGGTCGGTGTTAAAGATGAACAGGAACGGCAGGGCGGCTGTCCGCAGCGAATAAAAAAACGCGACGATGCCGGTGCGGATCGGATCGGCCCCGGACAGCGCCGCGGCGGCGAACGAGGCGAGTCCGACCGGCGGCGTCACATCCGCCATGATGCCGAAATAGAAGACGAACATATGGACCGCGATCAGCGGCACGATCAATCCGTTCTGCTGGCCCAGCGTGACGATGATCGGGGCGAGCAGCGCCGAGACGACAATGTAATTGGCCGTCGTCGGCAATCCCATGCCGAGAATGAGCGACAGGATCGCGGTCAGGAACAGGATGGCGAGGATGCTGCCGCCCGATAGCAACTCGACCACCTCGGCCAGCGCCGATCCGACTCCGGTCTGGCTGACCGCGCCGACGATGATGCCGGCGGTCGCGGTGGCGATGCCGATGCCGATCATATTGCGCGCGCCGGCGATCAGGCCGTCGATCAGATCCGCCCCGCCGCGCCGGAATTCCGCGCCGAGATACCCGACGCCGCGGAAAAACGCGAGAAGCGGCCGCTGGGTGACCAGGATCGCCATCATCAGCGCCGTCGCCCAGAACGCGGAAAGCCCGGGCGACAGCCGCTCGATCATCAGCGCCCAGACGAGCACAACGACCGGCAGCAGGAAGTAGAGGCCCGATTTGATCGTCGGCCCGGGCAGCGGCAACCGCTCCATCGGCGCCGTATGATCGTCGAGCTTCAGCTCGGGATAGCGGGCGCTATAGGCGACCAGGGCGACATAGACCGCCGCCAGCATGGCTGCGTTGATCCATCCTGCGACCGGTCCAAAGACCGAGGCGATCCAGCCGACGCCGTAATAGACGATGAGCGACAGGACGCAGAACACCGCAATCCCGAAGGAAAGACCGATCAAGCGCTGCATCCACGGTTTCGGTTCGTAGGCGCGCGGCAACCCTTTCATGCCCGCCTTCATCGCCTCGAGATGGACAATATAAACCAGCGCCGCATAGGAAATGATCGCCGGCAAGGCGGCGTGCTTCACCACCTCGAAATACGGAATGCCGACATACTCAACCATCAGGAAGGCCGCCGCGCCCATGACCGGCGGCATGATCTGGCCGTTGACCGACGAAGCCACTTCGATCGCCCCGGCCTTTTCGGCCGAAAACCCGACGCGCTTCATCAGCGGAATGGTGAAAGTTCCCGTCGTCACTACGTTGGCGATCGACGAGCCGGAAATCAGGCCGGTCATGCCCGACGAAACGACTGCCGCCTTGGCCGGACCGCCGCGCAGATGGCCCATCAGCGAGAATGCGACCTGGATGAAATAATTGCCGGCCCCTGCCTTGTCGAGCAAGGCGCCGAACAGGACAAAGAGAAAGACAAAGCTCGTCGACACGCCGAGCGCGATGCCGAACACGCCCTCGGTCGTGATCCACTGATGGTTCACCACCTCGGCGAGATTATTGCCCTTGTGGGCGATGATGCTCGGCATATACGGGCCGAAAAACGTGTAGACCAGAAACACCGACGCCACGACCGTCAACGGCGGGCCGAGCGTGCGCCGGGTCGCCTCGAGAAGCAACAAGCCGCCAATCACGGCGACAATAAAGTCGGGCATGATCGGCGCGCCGACGCGATCGGCGATCGAGGCATAGAACAGGAACAGGTAAGCCGCGCAGAATGCGCCGGCTGCCGCCAGGAACAGCGACCACAGAAGCGCCACCCCCAGCAGTACTTGCCGCGTCAGGCCGCGCGGGTTGCGCCCGCCGGTATCGGACGATGCAACGATGGCGTCGATATCGGTCTTGGAAATCTCCGGCGACGTGTCGCCAAGACTCCCTGCCGGGTTGATTTTATGCGGATCCGTCATGAGCTCGCCTCCCCAAGCGCGCCAGTGGATTCTTGTCGCCGGCAGGGCGCGCCGGATCTCGGCCTTCCGGCCGACGGTCCGGCGCCCCTGGCTCGACTTGGTTTCATCCCGTTGTCGTATTTCGGAAAAAGGAACAATGCGTTACTTGATCCAGCCATGTTCCTTGTAGTAACGCAGCGCGCCGGGATGGAGCGGGGCTGACAGGCCGTCCTTGATCATCTCCTCGGGTTTCAGCGTTGCGAAGGCCGGGTGCAGGCCCTTGAAGCGATCGAAATTATCGAAGACCGCCCGGACGACCTCGTACACCACCTTGTCGGGCACCTTGTCCGAGGCCACGAACGTCGCCTTCACGCCGAAGGTCGCCGTGTCGGACGGAGACCCATTATACATGCCGCCCGGAATGCCAGCCTGGGCGTAATAGCTGTTGTCCTTGACCAGCTTCGCGATCTCCGGTCCGTCGACCGGCACGAAGACGGAATCGACCACTGTCGTCGCTTCCTGGATCGAGCCGTTCGGATGGCCGACCGTGAAGATAATCGCGTCGACCTTGTTATCGCCCAGGGCCGCCGCCTGCTCGGACGATTTCAGCTCGGACGCAAGCGCGAAATCGGCGGTTGTCCATCCCTTGGCCGCCAGGACGACGTCCATCGTCGCGCGCTGGCCGGAGCCGGGATTGCCGACATTCACGCGTTTGCCCTTGAGATCGGCGAATTTGGTAATGCCGGAATCCTTGCGGGCAACGACGGTGAAGGGCTCGCCGTGGACCGAAAATACGGCGCGCAGACCCGCATACTTGCCCTGGTCCTCGAATTTCGAGGTGCCGTTATAGGCGTGATACTGCCAGTCCGACTGGGCGACGCCCATGTCCATGTTGCCGGCGCGGATCGCGTTGATATTGGCGATCGATCCGCCGGTCGACGGCGCCGTGCATTTGATGCCGTGCTTGGAGGCGTCGCGGTTCACCAGTCGGCAGATCGACTGACCGACGACGTAGTAGACGCCGGTCTGGCCGCCAGTGCCGATCGTGATGAATTTCTCCTCGGCCTGCGCCGCGCCCGCGCCGCTCAGCCCGAACAGGGCAAGCGCCGAGACCATCAGCACTGGAATTTTTAACATATGCAACTGTTTCATCTCTTCCTCCTTGGCTAGAACGTCTACTCTTAGGTTCTTCTGCTCCTCAGTCGGGCGATGATCGCAATGCCCGGCGGCAGCCCGTCCCTTGCCGCTCAGGATTTCCGCGATACGGCGAGGCGCTTTAATGCGCTCTCGAAAATGTCCATGCCTTCTTCCACGATCTTTTCCGGCGCGGTCAGCGGTGCGAGAAAACGGATCACGTTACCGCGAACGCCGCAGGGCAGAACCACCAGGCCCTCCCTGGCGCATGCCTGAACCAGCGTCTTGGTAAGATCGGCCGCCGGTTTTGCCGCATCTCCGCCATCGATAAGCTCGACCGCGACCATGGCGCCGAGCGCCCGTATGTCGCCGATCGTGCTTTTGAGCTCGTTGGTCTCGGCCATCGACCACAGACGCATCTCGATCAGGCGTCCAAGCGTGATTGCCCGGGTGCAGAGCTTTTCACCCTCGATCACGTCGAGCACCGCCTCGGCCGCCGCGCAGGCGATCGGCGAGCCGGCATAGGTGCCGCCAAGACCGCCCGGGCCCGGCGCGTCCATGATCTTCGCCTTGCCGGTCACCGCCGAAAGCGGGAACCCATCGGCGAGGCTTTTCGCCATAACGACGAGATCGGCCTCGATGCCGGCATGTTCGATAGCGAACATCTTTCCGGTCCGCGCGAAACCGGTCTGAATTTCATCGGCGATCAGAACGATGCCGTGTTCATCGCAAATACGCCGCAACGCCTTGAGAAACGCCGGCGGCGCGATATAGAAGCCACCCTCGCCCTGCACCGGTTCGATAATGATCGCCGCTACGCCGGTCGGCTCGACATCGGCCTTGAACAGCGATTCGAGCGCCCGCAGCGAATCCTCGACCGTGACGCCGTGATAGGCGACCGGAAATGGCGCGTGATAGATGCCGGCGGGAAACGGGCCGAAACCGGCCTTGTAAGGCGCGACCTTGCCGGTCAGCGCCATGCCCATCATGGTGCGCCCATGAAACGCGCCGGTGAACGAAATAACCGCCGGACGACCCATGAAGGCGCGGGCAATCTTGATTGCGTTCTCGACCGCTTCCGCCCCGGTCGACAGGAAAATGGTTTTTTTCGGCGTCGGGCCGGGCGCCAGCTTGTTCAACCGGTCGGCAAGCCGGACGTAATTCTCGTAAGGCGTCACCTGGAAGCAGGTGTGGCTGAATTTCTCCATCTGCGCGGCGACCGCGGCCATCACTTTCGGATGGTTATGCCCGATATTGAGCACTGCAATGCCCGACGCGAAATCGATGTAACGCTTCCCTTCGACGTCCCACATCTCGGCGTTTCGCGCCCGGTCGATGAAAACCGGCAGAATATTCGCCACGCCGCGCGGGACGGCGGCTTCGCGCTGCTTCTGCAAAGCGCTATTCGTCGCCGCAACGGGCGCGGCGTTTTCTGCAGGAAATTTCGAGGCTACCGACTTCGACATTTTGACTCCGATGGCTTTCTGAATTTCATCTCGTGGAATTTTTAGTGCTGGGATTGGGAAGACGGGGATTGTTCGGGCGGCGCGAGAATCGTCCCGCTTCGCACGCCCAAGCTCACGTCGCCAATTTGACGGTCCGGCGGGGCCCTATTCCGGCGTGGCGGCGTCCGGATGATGCTGACGGGAACAGCATCGCTCGATCCGGCAAACGCGCGGCAACGTTCGCGCGGCAACGTCCCTTGATCGCGGAGGAACCCCACTGCCGTCTCCAGCGGCGTAACTGTGTCAATCAACCCTCAAAGAGGCTCCAGGGCGGTGCTATTGACGCGATCATCATGGTTTATTCTTTATGCCGTTCTTTATTACTGAAACAAACCATGATTATTTCGAATGTTCTGTTCCGTTCTTGTTTGGCACAACTTTTCGAACCCTCAACAACTTCTCGATCAATGCTATGGGTGGGGTGGGTTTGTGTAAATAACGCAGCAGGGGTATATGGATGAGGTACGGCTTCCGATCCGCGCCGTATAGCGGTGGAGAATATAGTCATGGAGCGGGCAGTCCGTTCGCTTGCGGATACGTTACGCGAGCTTGCGCAAGCGATTGATTTCACAGGCGACGCGGCATTTGGCGAAGCGCTGGTCCGCTATGTCGATACGGTGGTTCCGATCGATAGCGCGCTCGTGCTCCATTACCGCAGGCACCGCCGGCCCGACGTCCTGTTTGACGGCTTGGTGAACGCCGCACGCGGCAATTCGCTCGAAGCTTACTTGTCCGGTCTCTATCTTCTCGATCCGTTTTACATTCACTCCAAGAGCCTGACCGAACCGAAACTGCTCCGCATGCGCGACATTGCGCCGCGCGACTTCGAGACGAGCGAATATTTTATCGAGTATTACAAGCGTTCCAAGGTCGCCGACGAGATCAACATCATCGTGCCGACCGATCCGGGGCGCTCGCTCGCCCTGTGCATCGAACGATCCGCCGAAAGCGGTTCGTTCACCGACCCGGAAATCGAATCGCTGCGCGAACTCCAACCGGTCGTTGTCGCGCTGTTCCGGGCGCACGCGCGATTGGCCGACAGCCTGAGAGGCGAGGACGCGGGCGATCGCGAGCATGAACGGCTTGAGGAGACCCTCAATCGTCTCGGCATAAGCGTGCTCACGCCCCGCGAAGCCCAGGTCATGCGCCTTATGCTCGACGGTTATTCGGCCGCCGCGCTGGCCGAGATTCTCGGCGTATCGGTCGAGACCGTGCGCGTCCATCGCCGCAACATATACGAGAAGCTGCATATTTCATCGCTGGCGGAGTTGTTCAATCTGGCGCTCAAGGCGATCGCCACGCCCGCGGAATATAAGGATCAGGATCCCCTTCTCGTGCTTAAGCCCGGCCTCGCCGGCTGAAAGCCGGCCGCCGGCATTTCCAGCACCGCCGAAGAACCCTGCCCTGACAGGGGTATGGACATAAACGGCGCAGTGATTCTTTACTTGCCGCTATGGATTCGCAGAACCCACAGAACCCAGTGCAGGATTAAGCATGGAAGCGCATGGCGCCGATCTTACCGGCATCGCCATCGTCATGGCCGTCGCGGTGGCGGCCGGCCTCGCGCTGCAGCGACTGAAGCAGCCGGCGATCGTCGGCTACATCCTCGCCGGCATCGTCCTCGGGCCGTCGGGCGCCGCGCTGGTGCAGCAATCGACGCAGATCGCCCTTCTCGCCGAGCTCGGCGTCGTTCTGCTGCTTTTCCTGATCGGCATGGAGCTCAGCCTCAAGGCCTTCGCCCGTGTGGTGCGGCCGGCCGGCCTGACCGCGCTTGGCCAGATCGCGGCGTCGCTCGCCGTCACCTTCGTTTTCGGCTGGTGGCTGGACTGGCCAGTCAAGCAATCGGTCCTGCTCGGCTTCATCATCGCCCTGTCGAGCACCGCCGTCGCCATCAAGATGCTCGATTCCATCGGCGAGCTGCGCAGCGACATCGGGCAGATCACCATCGGCGTGATGATCGCGCAGGACATCGCGGTCGTCCCCATCCTGATCCTTGTCGGCTCGCTCGGCGACAACGAGCCGCTCGGCTACGACGTCGTCGTGAAAATCGTCATCGCGATCGCGCTACTTGTCGCCTTCATCGTCGTCCTCAGCCGCCGCGGCAAGCTCGATCTGCCGTTTACCGACGCGGTGCGCGGCAAGGTCGATCTGCTGACGCTCGCCGCCCTCGCCTTCGCCTTCATCGCCGCATCGACCACCGGCGTGCTCGGCCTCTCGCCGGCCTACGGCGCTTTTCTCGCCGGCCTAGTGATCGCCAATTCGACCCTGCGCGCCGAGGCGATCCATGTAACCGAACCGATTCAGAGCGTGCTGCTCGTCGTCTTCTTCTTGTCGATCGGCCTGCTCATCGACGTACGCTTCATATGGGCCAATATCGGCACGGTCATCCTGTTCGTGATCGGCGTCACCGCGCTCAAGACGGTGCTTAATGTATGGCTGCTGCGCATGGTGCGCGAACCATGGGACCGCGCATTTCCCGCCGGGCTGATCATGGCGCAGGTCGGCGAGTTCTCTTTCATCCTCGCCGCCGTTGGCGTCAAGAACGGCGCGATCTCGGCCGACGGCTACCGGCTGGCCATATCGGTGATCGCCATTTCGCTTTTGGTGAGCCCCTTCTGGATGCACACCATCCGCCGCTTCCATGTCGTGGCGAGCCATGGCATGACGAGCTTCCGCGAGGCCTTCGCCGAGGTCTATGCCGACGAGATCGCCGACATCGAACGCGGCACGGTGCTGGCCCGCCGTTACGCCAACGCCCTGCGCCGGCAGATTCAGACCGTGCGCCTCGCCTGGCAGAAACACCGCGCCCGCAAGACGGATATGTCGGCCCCGGTAGCGCCCGCTGCCGCGCCGGAAACCGGCGCCCCTGAACCGCCGCCAGCCGAACGGTCAGACAAACCCGGACCGGGCGGCTGATTTACCGGCACAAGGCCGGTTGCGGGTAAAAACTGGGCCGGGTCATACCTCGACCCATGAAATTATTGTCAATGGTATCTATCGGCAGAGATCGTCCATGGTGACGATGCGGATCGGACCGCCATTTTTCACCCGCATATGGGCGTACTGCTCATCAGTTAGAACGCTCCGCTCGGAACGCAGGACAAATTTTCCGTCGCTAAGACGAACCGGCGTCCATACAGCTATGGAATGCGTAATTTGGGTAGGATCGGATAGCAAACCATGCTGCCCGACCACGGCAACCGAAGCAATATCACCGCGAAAGAAACCATATCCATAGGAAACTCTCCACATCCGCTCGCTTTCCTCAGTATGGATATGGCGCGTGGACATCCCCATAATCTCGTTGAGCGGTACGCCATGCAGTTTCGCGTAGGGCGGCGAGGCCGTGAAAATCTGTCGTTGCAAGGTTGCAAGTACGACTTGGTTAACCGTTGTTGCGATCCAGTGCTTGAGCAATACCTCGTCGGTCGGGGTGCTACGTATCAGCGTCCGTAGTCGCCGCTGCATTGCAAGATCGGGTATGTGCTGCCCGCTTTCCCAGCGCGAGATCGTCGTCTGGTCGACACCGAGATAATCCGCGAGCGCCATTTGCTTGAGCGCCCGCTGACGGCGGAATCGCCGGATCTGCGATCCCCAATCGGCAGGCGTTCCATTGGCGATTTGCATTATCGTCCCCCGGCCCTCGCCAATCGGCCGGCGGACTTGGCCGGAGGCTGACCGGCCATGCTCATGGGGAAAGGCTCCAAGCCTGCATCCCGCGCACACCGCAGGAGTTAATCGGCGGCATTCATCGCCTCAACCCTGGCAAAACGGCCCTCTCCGTCCATTAATCCAAGCCAGTCAGGATTTATACCACTAATTATATAGGCCGAACATAGAGGCCGCCGATCAGAACGCCGAGCATAATTCAGGCGCGCATTTGGTGTATTTCTTCGCTCCGCCGGCAAGGCCGTTCGTGACCGGGTCCGCAAGCCTATTCATCTTCGCCTCACATGCAGCGCGGCTCAGCGGGCCATCACATCGGCCTTCCTGATCACCGTGATGGCGGGCAAGTTGTCGTAGCTCTATTCCGGCTCGGCCGTTGCGAATATGCGCTACTCGGCGTCTGCCTCGGCGCAGGCAGCCGTAAAAAAGTGCAAAACGCTGTGCCTCGCTTGGGTCTAACATTGATTCTCATCGGCTTAACCCGCGCGTGACGATGGCGGGGATCTCCCTCTCGTTCGGCGTGCCGATCCCCAGTCGCCGATCCCCCATGCATCCTCGGCCTCTTCTGGAAGTATCGCTCGCGCTTTGCCCGCCGCGTTCACGGCGGCGACGCGAATTGACGCTGCTATTTCCTCGGCGACCTCAGGGGTTCTTATCGCGCGCGCAATTGTCAGCCCGCCAATCAGAACGCCGAGCATCGCCCAGGCGCGCGCCCGGCGCCCCTTTTTCGATCGGCCGGCAAGACCGTTCGCGACCAGGTCCGCGAGCCTGATCATCTTCGCCTGGTAAATGGCGCGGGTATCGGGACCGGCGCGCACGGCTTCGGGCGAAAGGGTCGTCATCGCACAACCGCAGGCGAGATCGTCGCGATGCGCCCGGCCGAGGTAATACTCGGCGAAGGCGCGGACCCATCGCGATCCGGCCTCTTTCTGAAATTTCGGAACGCCCGCGATAACTTCGTCGAGCCCGACTTCGAGCGCGGCGTCGAACGCTCCGTCCTTTGACCCGAAATGCGCGTAGAACGCGCCGGATGTCACGCCGGCGGCTTTTGCGATGCCGTCAACTCCGATCCCGGCGAATCCATGCGAGCGAAAGCTCCGGCTTGCGGCCGAAAGCATCCGCTGATGGGTTTCCCCTTTCCGCACCTGTTTTCGCGTCATGTTCGCATCCAATCATATAACGATCGTTATTTTATGCTTGACAAGATAGCGATCGTTATCTTATCTGTTATTCATAACGAACGTTATATAACGATTCTAGCCCGAAAGACAACCTCCCGCCGCGACTGGAATGCTGGCGCCGCGCAGATAGATGGGAAGGAACATACGCATGCCGATGACTTTTATCGCGACCGAAGGCGACTTCACGCCCGAGGCCGAACAAGAAATCTTCAAGGGTCTCACCGATCTCCTTTTGCGGTTGCATGGCCTGACCGGCAATAAATTCATGACGCCGAATGTCATCGGCGAAGTCATCACGGTGCCGCGTCGCCGCATTTTTTCAGCCGGCCAGCCAGCCGACATCGCCATTTTCGAACTGAAAGTGCCGTCTTTCGTGCTCGCAGCGG
>JACQAF010000056.1 GCA_016195145.1 Rhodospirillales bacterium | reverse complement strand
CGTGCGCGCCGGCCGCCATGGCTTGCAACGTGTCCGCTGAATCGGGCGCGATGCCGAGATTGATCGCCTCGCCGCCGCAGGCGGCAATCATCGCGGCGAGCGCCGGCCCGTTCGAGGAAACGATCTGGTTGGGCCCGAGCGGATCGCCCGGCATGACGATCTCGTTGCCGGTGGCGAGAATGGCGATGCGAGGCTTGCGGCGGACGCTGAGCCAGGGGCGGTTCATCGCCGCGGCAAGGCCGATATCGCGCGCGCCGAGCATGCGCCCGGCGTGCAGCCCGATTTCGCCGGCCGCGAAATCGAGGCCGGCCGGGCGGACATAGCGGCCTTTGGGCGCGCGCTCATTGACCGTGATCCGCGGCCCGTCGGCGCGGACGTTTTCCTGGATGATGATCGTGTCGGCACCGTCCGGCAGCGGGCCGCCGGTAAAGATGCGCACGCATTCGCCCGCCCCGACGGTCCCGGTGAAAGCGGCGCCGGCGGGCGCTTCGCCAACCTGGCGCAGGGTGACGGGAGCGGCTGTCACATCGGTAGCGCGGACAGCATAGCCATCCATCGCCGAAACGGCGACCGGGGGTTGGGTCAGGCGGGCGGTGACGTCTTCGGCCAATACCCGGCCGAGCGCGGCGTCCAGTCCCACGATTTCGGCTGGCAGGGGTACGAAAGCGGCGAGAATACGCTTTCTAGCTTCTTCAACAGAAAGCATCATGCGCTCTTATAACTTCCTGATTTTCCGCCTGTTTTATAGGTAAGTCGGATATCCGTCAGGCGCATAGCGCGGTCGATGGATTTGCACATGTCATAGACCGTGAGCGCCGCGACCGAAACGGCGGTGAGGGCCTCCATCTCGACCCCGGTGCGCCCGGTGATCTTGATCGTCGCGGCGATATCGACGGCGTTGCGCTTGCGATCGGGGACCAGATCGACCGCGACTGCGGAGAGCGGCAGGGGATGGCAGAGGGGGATCAGCTCGTGCGTGCGTTTGGCTACATCGCGTTGCGCCATCAGCGATTCGCCGACCAGGAACGCCCGCGCCCCGGCGGGCGACAGGCGGGCAATATCGGCTGGCGTCTTGATGCCGCTTTCGGCGACGAGGAAACGATCGGCCGGCACGCGGCCGGCGAGCGTCTCGAAGGTCGCAAGATCGACCTTGAGCGTGCGCAGGTTGCGATTATTGATGCCGAGCAGGGCCCCCGGCACGGCAAGCGCCCGGTCGAGCTCGCCCGCATCGTGGATTTCGGTCAACACGTCCATGCCGAGCGCCTGGGCGGCGGCGGCCAGATCACACGCCTCAGCGTCCGCAAGTGCTGCCATGATCAGCAGGATGCAGTCGGCCCCCAACGCCCGTGCCTCAAGGACCTGATAAACGTCGAGCATGAAGTCCTTGCGCAACACTGGCAAATCGACCGCGGTGCGCGCGACGGTGAGGTCCTCGTCGCGGCCTTGAAAATAGGGCGTGTCGGTGAGGATGGACAGGCAGGCGGCGCCGCCGGCAGCATAAGCGCGGGCAAGTTCCGGCGGGTCGAAATCGGCGCGAATCAGCCCCTTCGACGGCGACGCTTTCTTGATTTCGGCGATCAGGGCCGGCCTGCCTTTGGCGATGGCGGCCAGTCGGGCGGCGAACCCGCGCGGGCGCGGCGCGGCTCTGGCGGCGGCTTCGACGGCTGCTATGGGGAGCTGCCGTTTGCGCCGGGCGATTTCGACCCGCTTGTCGGCGCAAATACGAGCAAGAACGTCCTCGCTCACGGTTAGGCCTCCGGCGGCGCGGGCGGGGGTGCGTTGGTAATGGCGATCAACCGGTCAAGCGCGGCGGCGGCCCGGCCGGCATCGATCGCCTCGCCAGCCAGTTTCGCCCCGGCGCGCAGATTATTCGCCTTGTCGGCAATGACCAGGACCGCCGCTGCATTGAGCAGCACAATATCGCGGAACGGCCCCTTGGCCCCGGCGAACAGCGCCTTCATTGCCGCCGCGTTGTCTTGCGGCGTGCCGCCCTTGAGGTCGTCGAGCCGGCCGCGCGGCAGGCCGGCATCTTCGGGCGTAACTTCGATCTCGCGCACCCCGCCGTCTTTCAGTTCAGCGACGAAGGTCGGCCCGGTGGTGGTGATTTCGTCGAGCCCGTCGGCGCCGTGCGCCACCCAGGCGCGGGTCGAGCCGAGATTGCCCAGCGTCTGAGCCATCGGCACGATCCATTTGCGGGAAAAGACGCCGACCAGCTGGCGGCGCACGCCGGCGGGGTTGGAGAGGGGGCCGAGCAAGTTGAAGATGGTGCGCGTGCCCATCTCGACGCGCGAGCCGGCAACGTGGCGCGTCGCGCTATGATGGCGCGGGGCCATCATGAAGCCGACGCCAGCCTCGACGATCGCTCGTTCGATCAGCGAAAAAGCGCAATCGAGATTGACGCCCAGCTCCGCCAGCACGTCGGCCGCGCCCGATTTCGAGGAGAAAGCGCGGTTGCCGTGCTTGGCGACCGGCACGCCGCAACCGGCGACGACCAACGCGGCGGCGGTCGATACGTTGTGGGTGCCGGCCGCATCGCCGCCGGTGCCAACGATGTCGATGGCGTCCTCGGGCGCGCGGATATGCGTCGCCTTGGCGCGCATCGTCCGCGCCGCTGCGGTGATTTCCTCGACCGTCTCGCCGCGCATCCGCAGGGCCATGAGAAAGGCCCCCATCTGCGCCGGCGTGGCATTGCCGCTCATCATGATGTCGAAGCCCAAGCGCGCTTCGTCCTCGGTTAGCGACCGGCCGTCAGCGACGACGCCGAGAAGCGCCTTGAGCTGGGTCATGTCACCAGACATGATCTGGGTTCTTTCTTTATTTTAAGCAGGCGATTGAATGACGATGCTGATGTTTTTTATAAGTTGAGGAATATTTTATATAGCAGGTTCAATCCCGCGTCGCCAGCGACCCAGCCGACGATGGTCGGCGCTGGAGATCGACTTTTCGGATCGAACGGGCCATCCGGGCCGCAATGGCGGCCAAGGCTGACAGCGCCGGTCTCTTATACGCCGGCGCTGCGTCGTGCGGTGCCGGTCGGTGCGACGGCGCGGACGCGGTGGGCTGGCAGACGGATCGTCACCGTGGTGCCGCGCCCCGGCGTGCTTTCAATCGCCAGTTCGCCATCATGCATTTCGACCAATCCCTTGGCGAGCGGCAAGCCAAGGCCGGTGCCTTCATGGCGGCGGGCCAGGGAAGAATCAACCTGCCGGAACGGCATCATGGCGATGGGGATGTCTTCGGCGCGCATGCCGACGCCGGTGTCGGTGATCGCGATCTCAAGCTTGCCGGACGGTTCGATGCCGGCATGGATCGTGATGCGTCCGCCGGACGGCGAAAATTTGATCGCGTTCGACAGCAGATTAAGGACGATCTGCTTGAGCTTGATCTCGTCCGCCCGTACGGCCGGCAGATCGGCCGCGAGTTCGGTCTCCATCCCGACGCCGGCAATGCGGGCGCGATCGCGCACCAGACGCGTGGACACGGTAAGAAGACGGGCGATATCAACGTCTTCTTCGTGGAGAGTGGACTTTCCGGCTTCGATCTTCGACAGGTCGAGAATGTCGTTGATCAATTCAAGGAGATGGCCGCCGCTGTCGCGGATGTCGCGGACATATTCGGCATAGCGGGGATCGCCGAGCTTGCCGTAGAGCTCGCTACACATGATTTCGGAGAACCCGATGATCGCATTGAGCGGCGTGCGTAGCTCATGGCTCATATTGGCGAGGAACTCGGACTTGGCGCGGTCGGCGAGCTCGGCAACTTCCTTGGCCGAGCGCAGCGCTTCGGCGGTGTTTTCGCGTTCGGTGACGTCGGTGTGAGTGGCGACCGACCCGCCATCGGGCAGGGGCTGATGGGCGATCTCGATGACACGGCCCGATTTGAGGCGCTGGAAAAAAACCCGCGGCTGACGCAACTGGGCGATCGCGATGCGTTCGGCGATCGTGCTCTCGACAGATTCTGGGGCGTAATTGCCAAGACTGGTGCTCTTCTCCATGATTTCGCGCAAAGTAATCCCTGGCCTGATCTCGCTGGCCGGCAATTTGTAGAGATCGAGATAGCGCCGGTTAAAGACCAACAGCCGCGTATCGGCGTCGTACAGACATAGTCCCTGCGCCATGTTGGACAGCGCCGCCTCGAACTGGGCCGATTTCATTTCCAGCTGGCGCCGCACCATGGACAGCGACGATTCGATCTCCTTGCGCCCGGTAACCTCAAGAATGATGCCGTCCCAGATGATGCTGCCGTCGTCGGTCGAGCGCGGTCGGCTCAGTATCTGCACCCATTTATACGGGCCGGTCTTGGTGCGGATGCGTCCTTCCCAGGTGAGCGGCGCCATGTCGGTGACCGACGCGGCGATAGCCGTTTTATAGTCCGTACGGTCTTCCGCATGAATGCCGTCGAGGAACAGGCGGGGGTTGGCGAGCACTTCTTCCGGCTCGTAGCCGTGCACGTCGCGCACGCCGGCGCTAAGCCACGGATACGTCACCGTACCGTCGGGGGCGAGGCGCCGCTGGTAGACGACGCCGGGGATGTTGGCGACCAGGGTGTCGTATTGCGCCTCGGTCTTGCGCAGTGTGGCTTCCGACATCGCCACCCGCGCCAGCTGTCGGGCGAGCAACGCGGTGAGCAATAAGACCGTACCAACGAAGATGAGAGAAATGATGACCGAGATGCCGTCGGCGCCTTCGAACAGTTGGACCTGCCTGGTGCCTGGTTCCGTTGGCGAATTTTTCCATAGTTCGCTTTGCTCCGTGTCGGTGCCGAACAAGAATTGTCCGAACGGGCTGCCGGCCACGGCTACGCTGTTGCGAAACAGGACGCCCGCATCGCCGTTCGGTCCGACGTCGATCGACCGGTAGAAGCGGTAGAAATAGCTTGGTTCGATGACGGCGACGACGACTCCGGCGAAGCTGTCGTCGCTGCCGGTTAAACGGCGGCTGACATAAATCAGCCACTCGTTGGTCTGCTCGTTGCGGGCCGGCCGGCTGATGAACAGCCCGAGATTGAGATTGTCGCGGTGCGCGAGATAATAGTCCCGGGTCGTATGATCCGCTTCCATGCCGCGGAAAGTGGTGTCGCCGATATTGCGGCCGGTGCGGTCGATAACCAGAAAATTCCGGATGGTTGGATTGCTGCCATGTTTGCGGGCGAGCAGGGCCTTGATGGCGGACGTTTGCCCATTATTGTCGCGGCGCAGTTCAGCAAGCGATTCTGTGAGATTTTCCAGCACCAGATCGACGCGCGTGATCGTCTGCGCTACGTACTCTTCGAGGATTTCCGAAAGATTTTCCGCGTTGCGCGTGGCCGTGGAAAATACCTGCTGTCGTTCCGACCACAAGCGATAGCCAAGCGAGGCGGGAAGGCCGAGGGCAAGCAACGCACCGAACGCAAGCAAACTCATCCTCAGCCGGCGCAGCCGCAGGAGCGTCGTGACGTTCGTACGGTCGGTAGGTGGGGTGGCCATGTAGCTTACCGGTACTGCCTCCTAGGTATGTAAAAGCATTACGAAATCATCGTTAATAAATGATGTAAGCGAAGTAAGATAAAGGGGGATTGTAGCGATTACGGACAATTCCTGTTGATCGGGACGAACACGAGCCTGACGGGTATTTGTCGACAGGCAACAAGCATGGCAACCTGGACCGGGTGGGCGGCTGGTTATTCTGGCTGACGGGTCAGGGTGATGCGGTTGGTGCAGCTTCGGCTCTTGGTTTCGCCTTCGAACCGGTTTGCTAAAAAACGCCCAAAAATATCAATATCTTCGCCACCCGGCCGGGCCCGGGCGTAAAGCGCACCGTCGTATTCGATGAAGGCCTGGAAGCGGTCGATCACGACATCGGGGTTGCGCGCCTGGCGGATTTCGCCCGTCACGGCGCCCTCGCGGACAGTCATCACATAGGGGGTAACCGTGGGGCAGTCGGGCAGCCCAACCCGACGAACCGCCTCGCCGCGCCATATCCCATCCAGTGCGGCAATACCGCCGGGCGGGAGCAAGGGCTTGGCGCAGCTGGCAAGCACAAGGGCAAAAAATATGAGGGTAAGCTTGAGGATACGCGGGATTGGCGCGACGTGGCCAGGACGGCGTGAGCGGATCGGCGGCATGTTCGCGGACTCCAATCGGGAGAACAGATTGACGAAAATTACCGTGGAAAGTCAAACCGGAAGCCGGATTTTCAGGCGATAGCCGAAAGGTCGATTAATTAGGCCTTGACCTTACTAGAACTAGAACGTCTATCTATCCACATATGGATATCGCTGTACCAAAAATCGGACCGTCGCCGGTCGCGCTTGCGCCAGCACGTCTGGAACCGCCGGCCGACCGGCAGCAAACCATCACTCTTCCCGTCGAAGGAATGACCTGCGCGTCATGCGTTGCACGGCTCGAACGTGCCTTGACTCGCGAGGCTGGCGTTATATCGGCCAGCGTCAATCTTGCCGCCGAGACGGCCACAGCCGGCGGCGTTGATTCAGGCGGTCGTGCGGGCCGGCTACAGCGCCCGCCAATGGTCCGACACCGTGCAGCGGGCGGCGGCGGCCGATGCCGAAGTGGCGGCGAAAAGCCGCGCCGAACTGATCCGTTTCACCGTCGCGGCGATACTGACGCTGCCGATGGTCGCCGAGATGATAATGCATACGGCGGGCTTCGGGCGGTTTCTGCCGCCGCTCGCCGCGCTCGCGCTGGCGACGCCGGTTCAATTCTGGATCGGCGCGCGCTTCTATGTCGCCGGCTGGAAGGCGGTCAGGGCGGGGACCGGCAACATGGATTTGCTGGTCGCCCTCGGTACCTCGGCCGCCTATGGGTTCAGCGCCGTGCTGGCGGTAGCCGATCCGTGGGGCATGCCGCCGCTCTATTTCGAGGCGTCGAGCGTCGTCATCACCCTGGTCGTGCTCGGCAAATGGTTCGAGACGCGCGCCAAGCGCGGCGCGGCGTCGGCGATCCGCGCCCTGATGCGGTTGCGCCCGGAAATGGCGCGCGTCATCCGCGACGGGGCCGAAGCCGATGTTCCGGTCGATAGCGTCGTCGCCGGCGAAATCGTGATCGTGCGCCCCGGCGAGCGGATTCCGGTCGATGGCGAGGTGATCGAGGGCGAAGGCGATGTCGACGAATCGCTCCTCACCGGCGAAAGCCGTCCGGCGCACAAGCGCGCGGGCGACAAGGTGACCGGCGGGGCGATCAACGGCGACGGCTTGCTGCGAGTCGAGACCCGCGCGGTCGGCGCCGACGCGACGCTCGCTCGAATCGTCCGGCTGGTCGAAGGGGCACAGGCCTCGAAGGCGCCGGTGCAGCGCCTTGTGGATCGCATCAGCGCCTTTTTCGTGCCGGTGGTGATTGCTATTGCGGCGCTGGCGTTCCTCGGCTGGTGGCTCGGTGGCGACGACGCCCTGGGCGGCCTGGTCGCCGCCGTCTCGGTCCTCGTGATCGCGTGCCCGTGCGCGCTCGGCCTTGCCACGCCGACCGCAATCATGGCCGGTACCGGTACCGCGGCGCGGGCAGGCATCCTGATCAAGGACGCCGAGGCGCTGGAACGCGCCCACCGGATATCGGAGGTGGTTTTCGACAAGACTGGCACGCTGACCGTCGGCCATCCCGAGGTGGCGGCCGTCGCCGCCGCCCCAGGCAGTAACGAGAACGAGGTGCTGCAGCTTGCCGCGTCGGCGCAAAGCGGTAGCGAACACCCGCTTGCCCGTACCGTGCGCGAATACGCAAAAGAAAAGAATCTCGCCGTTCTGCCGCTGACGAATTTCCGCGCCCGGCCGGGTCGCGGCATCGAGGGCACGGTTGACGGACGGGCGTTGCAACTCGGCAATCGCCGGATGATGGCCGAGGGCGGCGTCGATACGTCGTCGCTTGCGGATCGGGCCGATGCGCTGGAGGCGGACGGCAAGACCCTGATGTTCGTCGCCGATGGCAAGCGGCTTCTCGGCCTGATTGCGGCTGGCGACGCCATCCGCCCCGAAGCCCGGGAGGCGGTCAGCCGGCTTGCGGCCATGGGGGTTCGCACGGTCATGCTGACCGGCGACAATCGCCGCGCCGCCGAGGCGGTGGCCAAGGCCGTGGGCGTCGATGAGGTGATCGCCGAAGTGCTGCCGGAGGACAAGGCGCGCGAGGTCGCGCGGCGACGCAAGGCCGGCGCGGTGGTGGCGATGGTCGGCGACGGCGTCAATGACGCGCCGGCGCTGGCGGCGGCCGATATCGGGCTCGCCATGGGAACCGGCACCGATGTGGCGATGGAGGCGGCCGGCATCACCCTGATGCGCGGCGATCCATCGCTGGTCGCGGCGGCGATCGGGGTGTCGAAGGCGACCTACGCCAAGATCCGCCAGAACCTATTCTGGGCGTTCATCTACAACCTGCTCGGCATTCCGCTGGCGGCGTTCGGCCTGCTCAATCCGATGCTGGCCGGGGCGGCGATGGCGTTTTCGAGCGTGAGCGTGGTGACCAATTCGCTGCGGCTGCGGCGCTGGCGCACCAGCGAAGCCCACGGCGGCGCAGGAAAATGAAATGACCAAGCAAGAAGGAGGCAGAGCATGAATATCGGTACTGTGGCGGAGATGTCGGGCGTTCCGGCAAAAACCATCCGCTATTACGAGAGCATCGGCCTGATCCGCTCGGCCGATCGCCGCTCCAACAATTATCGCGATTATTCGACCAACGACGTGCAGACGCTGCGTTTCATCCATCGCGCGCGACGCCTCGGCTTTTCGGTGCGGCAGGTCGGCGAATTGCTCGCCCTCTGGCAGGACAAGCAGCGCGCCAGCCATGACGTGAAGACGGTAGCGATGAATCATATCGTTGAAATCGATCGCAAGCTTGCCGAGCTGGAGGGTATGCGCCGCACGCTGGTGAGTCTAGCCGAGCGGTGCCAGGGCGACGATCGGCCGGATTGTCCGATTCTCGACGATCTGGCCGGCGCGGTTGCCGCGTTGCCCTGCCATAATTGAGCCTAACGATTCGGGCACAGCGTTTCGTATCATGTCTTTGCAACAACCCGCATGGCGGCGGCCCGACGGACCGTTACGCAAGCGTCTGACCGGCTGGCTGCGGACGCCGCGTATGGTGCGCGCGGCCGCGACGATCGTCAGCACGCTGGTGGCCGGCGTTGCGGTCGGCTGGTTGCTCGGTGGCGCGGCCAAACCGCCGGAACCGGCGACGCCACCGGTCGTGGCTACGGCACCGGCGCTGGCGCCGGCCATAACGGCCGTCCCAACGACGCTGGCGCCCGGACCGGTCGAACCGCGTGCGCCGGCGGTGGCGCGACCGCTCTGGGATATAAACGCCGTTCCGCCGCCAGCCGCCAACGGGCGGCCGATGATCGCCGTGGTCATCGACGACATGGGGATCGACCGCAAGCGCTCGGCCCGTACCGCCGCGCTGCCCGGGCCGTTGACGCTGGCCTATCTGCCGTATGGCCACGATATCCGAGAGCAAACCCAGGCGGCACGTGCTGCGGGGCACGAACTTCTCCTGCATGTTCCGATGCAGCCGGGCGGGGCCGAGGATCCGGGGCCGAACGCGCTAACCGTCGGCTTGTCGCCGGCGGAAATCCGCCGCCGCATCGCCGCCGGTTTCGCCGCCGTACCCAATGCGGTTGGCCTCAACAATCATATGGGCAGCAAGTTCACCGCCGATCCCGGCGCGATGGCGCCGGTGATCGCCGAGATCAAGGCGCGCAGCCTGTTGTTTCTCGACTCGCGGACGACGCCAAAGACGGTTGCGGCCGAGTTCGCCGCGCAGGCCGGCGTGCCGACCGTTTCGCGCGATGTGTTCCTCGACAATGAGCGCGAGGCGCCGGCGGTGCGCGCCCGGCTGGCCGAGCTTGAGGCAATCGCCCGCAAACGGGGCTACGCTATCGCCATCGGCCATCCGCATGACGCCACGCTCGCCGAGCTGGAGCCATGGCTGCGCGGCCTCGGATCGCGCGGGTTCGCGCTCGTGCCCGTCAGCGCGATAATCCGCTACCGCCTGGCTGTGGCGGAGGCGCGGGGACAGGAAGTCCCGACCCTCGCAACGACGCCCTTGCGCTTCCCGGTGCAGGAACGACGAAACTGACTTTACGTGGAAACATCTGCCCCAGGAGAGACCCCGATGAGCGAGACCTATCGCGTGACCGGCATGACCTGCGATGGCTGCGCCCGCGCCGTCGCCAACGCCATCAAGACCGCCGCGCCAGCGGCGAGCGTAACGGTCGATCTGGCCGCCGGCCGAGTGCGCGTCGACGGCAATGTCGATAACACGCGCATCGCGCAAGCAGTGGAAGAGGCCGGCTTTGGTTTTGCCGGCCCGGCGGTTTAATCGGCCGGACGATAGCATTGATTTTTGGTTTACGTTTTACTGCTTAAGATTGTATCTTGCTGTAAAACCTCACGTATTGATCGTGGTTTTATTGATTTTCCTTTAGAAACCGCAAGGCAGATGATAGATAGCTACGGCTGAATTCAAAAGGAGCCAGTGGCTGTGTCCCTGTCGGATGCCGATTTCGGGGTTCTGCAATGGGGGGTCGATGCAATTGTCGACAAGATTGCAGCGCTCAATCTCTCTCTCGTCGTCGAAACCGATTTCTCGCGGTTGATTGAGTTTTTGCGGTCGATAAAGGCGCCCTTGGTCAACCCGACCTTCGATCCGCGGCAAAGCGATCTTTCGGCGCGCAGCTTCTGGCTGCGAATTATTGACCAAGACGGTCAAACCGTAGCCAGCCACGCGCAGAAGGTTTTTGCCACCGGCGACTTTTATGACCTGCTGATTTCCGGCGAATTATGGCGAAGCGGCGGCCTGAAGCTGGAAGCCAACCAGCAGCCGCTGGAGGTTATCGAATTCTCGCCGGTCAAGCTTGCCGGCAATGTCGCGCATGCAGGAAGCTTGTGGGTCAATCCGCGCTATCGGAAGCTTGGCCTTTCATCATACCTGCCTTACTTCAGCCGTGCTCTTTGTTGCCGGAATTATAGCGTTGATTTCTTTACTTGTTTAGTGCTCGAAACATTAGTCGATAGTCCCATACCAATGCTTGCGTATGGTTACCCTCATGTCTTTCCGAGTTTTTATGGTTGGTTCCCTCCTTCCCAGCGGAACGAAGAAAGAGTCCATATTTGCTATATGTCGAAGCAGGAGCTAATCGACCAGTTTCGTCAGCTTAACAGCCATCCACTTTTTATGGTGCCGATGAGCGCTGGATCAGAGATACAGAAGTTAGATCGCAAGGTCGCTAAACTCACGTTTGTTGATACAGACCATTAGAAGGGTTACTCGCCTGCCATCGTCAGCGAGCGGTAGAACGAGGCGGCTATAGCTGTATTTGACGTACTCAATCAATGCGACAATCTGGTGGTAGCTTGATACGCCGGTAAAGATGACGCTCGTATAGTCTTCGATAACGGATTGTTTAAGCGCCTGCGACGTGCATTCCCCAACCAGCTGGTTTCTAAAGACATTAGATATACTTTCACGAACAGAACTGCCGAAAACCCGAAAATGGAATTGGGCCGGGTCGCCCGATGAAACGTCGACAAGATGTATCTTGCCGATCAGCGGCCGTAGATCGACAATATCGATATCCTCGCGCGCGGGAAGCAGCCCGCCGCGGCGTTTCGACTGCCAATAAACATAGGCCTGCTGCAGCTTCTCATCTTGCTGGTCGAAGGCATCGAGAGATATGCGCCGACGCTTGACGATGTCTCTGGAAGTTACGATGTCGGGCAGGATCGATTTGCCATAAATGTTATCGGGCGAAAGAACCGTATCTTCTTTAGCGAACATGACGGCCTCCCCCGATTGCCCGATCGGCGTTCTTGCGCCGACGAGTCGAGGATGCCTAGTTGACACTTAAGATTTGGTTAAAATTGCGGTTAACAAAACTGCCTAGTCTTCACATCGACAAATCTATCGGAAACTTAGAAAGCAACGCACCTTATTGAAATACATCAGAATACTTATGTGGCCTTATTCTAGGTTGCGGGCGGCAAATGGTTAAAGCTGGCGGTCGATTGCAGCCCGGTCGATCTCGACACCGTAGCGACGTTTCAGCGCCTCGGTGAACTCGCCAAGGAGATCGCCCGCGACATCGCGGCGCAGCTGTTCGGCGACGCGTTCGACGCCGGCGGCGTCGGCCGCCGGGTCGGCGGGCAGGATCTCGGTCAGGCGTACGACATGGTATCCCTCGCGGCCCGGCGCCACGCCGGCCTCGCCAACCTTGAGCGCGAACAGGCGACCGGTCACCTCAAGCGGCGTTCCGCCTTGCGGCTGGCCGAAACCGGGACGCAGCGAGGCGGGGATGGCGGCTGGCTTGAGCTGGAACGATGCGGCGGCCGCGTCGAGCGTTTCGCCCTTGTCGACGCGCGCGGCGATGGCCTCGGCGCGGGCGCGGGCGGCCTCCTGGTGCAGGGTGTAGGAATCGATGACGTTGGGGCGCAGAACCGGATGCATGACACTCTCCTTGCTTCTGCACCCCAGGTAATGCCGGGCTTGAGCGGCTTAATCGGCATGCTAAGAATAGAATTGATGACCAGGTG
>JACQAF010000055.1 GCA_016195145.1 Rhodospirillales bacterium | reverse complement strand
GCATGATCGCGCGGCGCCACGCCGCGGGTCATCTGCATATAGATTATACCGTCCGTAACCCGGTTGCGGCGCACGACTTCGCGCATCGTCAACTCAAGCGCCCGTCGGGGCATCGGCGGCGCGATCCGCAGCTCCTTCAGCGAACGGTCGAGGCGATCGAGATGGGGGCCGCAATCGACGAACATGCCGCCGGCGACGGCGACCACTTCGTATACGCCGTCGGCGAACTGATAGCCGCGATCCTCGATATGCACCGAAGCGGCCCTATGCGGAACATAACGGCCATTCACATAAGCGACGCGCGACATGATGACGATCTGTCCCCTTATCTACCCGAACCGGGCCTGCCCGAACCGGAAATCGCCATCACTATAGGCCGGCGGCTCAGAAATATTCCAGCCGGACGGCGAACATCTTCTCGACCGTCTTCACCGCCGCCGAGGCGGCAAACAGGATTACCCGGTCGCCCGGCCGGGGAACCGTATCGCCGCGCGGGATGATTACCTTGTCGCCGCGCACCAGCGCGCCGATGATCACGCCGTCGGGAAGCTGCGCCTCGGCCAGCGGTTTGTTGACCAGGGTCGACGTCTCCAGCGCCTCGGCCTCGATGATCTCGCCAAAATCGTCGCGCAGGCTGTGGACCGAACGGATACGGCCGCGGCGCACCTGCTGCAGGATGGTCGACACGGTGATGGCGCGCGGGCTGACCACGACGTCGATGCCGAACGAGACGACGATCGGCGAATAGGTCGCCTTGTTGACCAGCGTGACTGCGCGCTTGCAACCGGCCCGTTTGGCTAGCAGCGAAGCGAGAATATTGGTCTCGTCGTCGTTGGTCACCGCGACCACCGATTCGGCAGCCTGGATGTTGACTTCTTCCAAGGTCTCGGGATCGAGCGCGTCGCCGTTGAGCACCATCGTGCCCGACAGGCGCTCGGCGATCAGTTCGGCCCGATTCTTGTCGAGCTCGATGATCTTGGCGGTGAGCCCGGCGGAACCCGCCTCGATTTCCTGGGCGAGGAAGAGCCCCACATTGCCGCCGCCGAGGATAACGATACGCCGCAACGCGGCCTCGTCGTGACCGAAAACGACCAGCGCGCGGCTGACATGGGTGGTGTCGGCGACGATGAACACCTCGTCGCCGGCCAGCATGGCGTCGTCGCCCGACGGCACAAAGGCGCGGTCGCCGCGCACGATTCCGACGACGACGATATTAAGATCGGGGAACAGGCCGGTAAGCTGGCGCAACGGCGTGTTGACGATCGGGCAATCCTGCTCGCAGCGCACGCCGATCAGCCGCACCTTGTCGTCGGCGAGCGGAATCATGTCGGACGCGCCCGGCACCTGCAGCCGCCGCCAGATGGCGCGCGCAACCTCGATCTCGGGCGAGATGACGACGTCGATCGGCAGCCGGTCGCGACTGAACAGATTCGCCCAGGCCGGGTTGAGATAGCTCTGGGCGCGGATGCGGGCGATCTTGGTCGGCACGTCGAACAGCGAATGGGCGACCTGGCAGGCCACCATGTTCACCTCGTCGGCGTAGGTCACCGCGATCAGCAGATCGGCCCCCGAGGCGCCGGCGCGCTCAAGCACGTCGGGATGCGCAGCGTGACCGACGATGCCGCGTACGTCGCTCGACCCTGCGATCTTTTCGATCACGTCCTCTTTCTGGTCGATGACGGTGACGTCGTTGCCCTCGGCCGCAAGCGTGCGGGCGATGTGATAGCCGACCTGACCGGCGCCGCAGACGATGGCTTTCATGGCGCGCGATCAGGAATCGAGGAGGGCTGGCCGGTCGCCGCCATGGACGCCGAGCATTTTCAGCTTGCGATGAAGCGCCGAGCGCTCCATGCCGACGAAGGCGGCGGTGCGCGAGATATTGCCGCCGAACCGCGTCACCTGGGCGAGCAGGTACTGCCGCTCGAACAGCTCGCGCGCATCGCGCAACGGCAGGGCCATGATCTCGGCGCTCTGGTCGCCCTTGAGGCTGGCCGGCATGACCGCGCTCAGCTCGGGCGGCAGCATGTCGGCGCGGATCGGTTGCGTCGCGTCGCCCGGCGCCATGATCAGCAGCCGTTCGACGACGTTGCGCAACTGGCGGGCATTGCCTGGCCATTCATAGCCCTGCAGCGCCGCCATCGCATCGTCGCCGATGGCGCGCGGCGTCAACCCCGAGGCGGCCGCCGCGCGTAACATGAAATTCTCGACCAGCAGGGGAATATCCTCGCGGCGCTCGCGTAACGGCGGCACACGGATCGGCACGACATTCAGCCGGTAATATAGATCCTCGCGAAACCGGTCGGCTGTCATCGCCGCCTGCAAATCATGCGACGTGGCCGCAATTACCCGTACATCGACGGCGACGCGCGCCCGCCCGCCGACGCGCTCGAACATCTGGTCCTGCAGCACCCGCACGATCTTGCCCTGGGTCTCGAGCGGCATGTCGGCGACTTCGTCGAGGAACAGCGTGCCGTTATGCGCCTGCTCGAAGGTGCCGATCTTCGGCAGGCTGTCGGGCCCTTCGGCGCCGGCCTCGACGCCGAACAGCTCGCTCTCCATTCGCTCGGGCTGCATGCTGGCGCAATTGATCGCCACGAACGGCCGGGTGCTGCGTCGCGAATGCGCATGAATCAGCCGCGCGACCACTTCCTTCCCCGCCCCCGCCGGCCCGGTGATCAGCACGCGGCTACCGGTCGGCGCGACGCGCTCGATCGCCTGGCGAACGGCGTTAATCCCGGCGCAGGTGCCGACCAGCTCCACCGGCCCGCCGGCGCGCAGCGTCAGCTCCTCGTTCTCGCGCTTGAGACGCGCCGCCTCGATGGCGCGGGCGACGACCAGCAGCAAGCGGTCGGCCTTGAACGGTTTCTCGATGAAATCGTAAGCGCCGCGTTTGATTGACGACACCGCGGTTTCGATGTTGCCGTGGCCGCTGATCACCACCACCGGCAGCTCGGGATGCTCGCGTTTGACGATGTCGAGAACCTCCAGCCCGTCGAGCGGACTGCCGCGAAGCCAGATGTCGAGGATCAGCAGATTCGGATAACGCGTCCGAATGGCGGCCAGCGCAGCCGTCGAATCCGCCGCCACCCGCGTCTGGTGGCCGTCATCTTCGAGGATGCCGCTGATCAGCATCCGGATATCGGCTTCGTCATCGACGATCAGGATGTCATGCGCCATGGATGGCTGCCTTGGTTGGTCCGTGGCCTGCGGTTTGCTGTTGCGTCGCGTCGTGGGCCGCCGATTCGCCGGCCGCCGATTTGACCACGAAAATGAGGCTCACCCGCGCTCCGCCCCCCGGCCGGTCAGCGAGAATCAGTTCGCCGCCATGATCTTCCATAATTTTCTTCACGATTGCCAGCCCCAGTCCGGTTCCCTTGGCCCGGGTGGTTACATAAGGTTCGGTCAGGCGATCGCGATCCTCAGCCGGCAATCCTTTGCCATTGTCGTCGATTTCAACCGCCACGCGGCCATCCTCCACCACGATTCGCGCGGCCACGCGCCCCGGCGGCAGCGCGTCCCCCACCCCCGCCTCGCGCCCGTCGATCGCATCGATGGCGTTCTGCAAAAGATTGGTCAAGGCCTGCCCGATCTGCCGCTGGTCGAGGCGCAGGACGATCGGCTGATCCGGGATTTCGGTGACAAAGGAGATTTCCGGCCGCGCATTGCGTTGCAGGAAGACCGTCCGGCGAACCAGCTCGACCAGATCCTCCTCGCGCATCACCGGCGCCGGCATGCGCGCGAAGGAGGAGAATTCGTCGACCATCCGGCCGATATCGCCGACCTGCCGGATGATCGTTTCGGTCAGGGCACGGAAGGTTTCCGCGTCGTTACCGATTTGCGGCAGGTATTTTCGCTTCAGCCGCTCGGCCGAAAGCTGGATCGGGGTCAGGGGATTCTTGATCTCGTGCGCGATGCGCCGCGCCACGTCGGCCCACGCCGCCTTGCGCTGCGCGGCTTCGAGCTCGGTGATGTCGTCGAAGGTGATGACGAACCCCATCGCCCCTCCGTCCAGTCGCTCGCCGGCGATGCGGACGATCAGCGTCCGCCGCCGGCCGCCGCGCGCCACCGTGATTTCAGATTCGGCCAAATGGTTGGGCGCCTCGCGTGCCGCCTCGATCAATGGAACCATTTCGGGCACGGCGTCGCCGAAGTCCCGGCCAATCATGCGGTCGAGATCGGTCGATAGCAGAACCGAGGCCGAACGGTTGGGCAGATTGATCCGTCCCTCGGGGTCGAGGCCGATGACGCCCGCCGACACGCCGGACAGAACCGCCTCGGTGAAACGGCGGCGGTAATCGAGCTGGCGGTTCGCCTCGACGACCTCGCGGCGCTGGCTGTCGAGCTGGCTGGTCATGCGGTTGAAGGCCCGCGACAACGAGCCGAGCTCGTCATCGGCGCGGCCCTCGCTGACCCGGACCGAAAGATCGCCGGCGCGCACCTGCTCCGCCGCCGCGATCAGCGCGCCGATCGGCCGCGCCAGCCGCGTTGCCAGCGCCAACCCCACCCATATCGCCGCCAGCAGCAACAGGAGCGCCACCAGTACGAAGATCATCGCAAAGGTGATTTGCAGCCCCGATCGTTTGCCTTCCAGGCTTTGGTAGGCGGCCACCGCCTCGCGCGTGCGGTCGAGATGGGCGACAACCCGCTGCTCCACAAAGCGTCCGACCATCAGGTAGACGTCGTCGGACCCTTCGAGGCGGATCAGCGCCCGCACCCGGTCGCCGAGCGCGCCCCGCGCCACGTCGACATCCGGGCTGAAGATGACGAGTTCGCCGGCCCGGGCCCGTTCGATCGCCCAATTCGGCACCACCTCGAATTCGAGCGAGAGCGTGAGCCCCGAACGGGCAAGCACCTGGCCGCGTCCGTCGAAGACCACGACCTCGGGCAGCGAACGGATCGTCGCCTGGGCGCTCACCATCTGCTGCATCCGCCGCGGATTGAGCAACAACGCCAATCCCTCGCGATTGAGATCGTCGGCCATGGCCAGAACGTCGATCCGGATGGTGTTGCGGTGCTCGTCGAGGTAGGCCTCGGCGACGGCCAGGGATTCGCGCAGGGCGACGCGCACGCGGTCGCTGAACCATGCCTGAACGCCGAGATTGAAGAACAGCGCCGAGAACACCGCAACGACGATCGCCGGCGTGGCGGCGAGCGCGCTGAACAGGACGACAAGATGAACGTGCAGTTTGGAGCCGGCCAGGCCGCGCCGACGTTCGACCCACACGCCGACGATCTGTCGCGCCACCACCGCGCCCAGCAGCAGCAGCAACACCAGATCGAGATTGAGCAGAAGCAGGATAGTGCGCGGATCGGGGGCGAACTCCTCGCCAGTAAGCGCACCATAGGTCGCCATGCCCGCAGCGACCGCCGCCGCGGTCAGCGCAATAGCGAGCTTGCGCGACAAGCCGACGCGACTCGTCCACAGCCGCATTCGCTGCCCGAAGGTCGTGCCCGTCGCCGCCGCTTCTTCAGCCATCCGCGAATCTAGAATGATGTTTTATCCCGCCGCGTCGCCGGTGGTTACCCTCGACCGAGCGATAGCCGCCGGCGGCGGTTCGTCCGTCCGCTCCGCTTCCGCCCCAGCGAACGCGGTATTATTTTAGGCCGCGGACAACCTGGATGTCCAATTCGCGGATTTTCTTGCGCAGCGTATTGCGGTTGAGGCCGAGGAGATGCGCCGCCTTGATCTGGTTGCCGCGCGTCGCAGTCAGGGTCAGCGCGATCAACGGCCGTTCGATTTCGCGCAGCACGCGGTCGTAAAGCCCGGCTGCCGGCAGGCTATCGCGATGCGCGCCGAAATAGGTCTTGAGCTGGCGTTCGACTGCAGCGCCCAGCGAATCGTCGACTGGCCTCGCCTCGGCCGGCGGCGGTGCGGCGGTGTCGCTGAGCTCCGCCTCGATCACGTCGATGCCGATGACCTCTTGCGCATAGAGTGCCGCGAGACGCCGGATAAGGTTTTCCAGCTCGCGTACGTTCCCCGGCCAGCGATAGCTCTTGAGGCGTTCGAGCGCGGCGGCGTCGAGGCTCTTGATCGGCAATCCCTCGCGCCCGGTCTGGCCAAGGAAATGACGGACCAGCGCCGGAATATCCTCCGCCCGTTCGCGCAGCGGCGGCAAGCGGATCGGCACGACATTGAGGCGGAAGAACAGATCTTCGCGGAACAGCCCCTGGCGCACGAGCTGGCGCAGATCGCGATGGGTGGCGGCGACGATCCGCACATCGGCGCGGATGCGGGTGCGACCGCCGACGGTCGTGTATTCGCCTTCCTGCAAGACCCGCAGCAGGCGCGTCTGCGCCTCGATCGGCATGTCGCCGATCTCGTCGAGGAACAGCGTGCCGCCCTGCGCCTGCTCGAAACGGCCGGCATAGCGCGCCGTGGCGCCGGTGAAGGCCCCCTTTTCGTGGCCGAACAGCTCGCTTTCGATCAGCTCGCGCGGAATCGCGGCCATGTTGATGGCGATGAACGGTCCGTTGCGCCGCTTGCCGTAATCGTGCAGCGCGCGGGCGACCAGCTCCTTGCCGGTGCCCGATTCGCCGGCGATCATCACCGTCAGGTCGGTGCCCATCAGCCGGGCCAGCACCCGGTATATGTCCTGCATTGCCGGCGAACGGCCGATCAGCGGCAGCTTCTCATCCGGCTCGCCCGGTTCGGCCGTCCCCGCCGGGCTGGCGTTCTTGGATACCGACAGCGCCCGTTCGACGACGTGAATGAGTTCCTTGAGATCGAAGGGCTTGGGGAGATACTCGAACGCCCCGCGTTCGGTCGCCTTGACGGCGGTCAGCAGCGTGTTTTGCGCGCTCATCACGACGATCCGCAATTCGGGGCGGATCTTGCGGATGCGCGGAATGAGATCGAGCCCGTTTTCATCGGGCATGACGACGTCGGTAATCACCAGATCGCCCTCGCCATCCGCCACCCAGCGCCACAG
>JACQAF010000052.1 GCA_016195145.1 Rhodospirillales bacterium | reverse complement strand
GTCGACGAAGCTGTTCACGCTGTACCTACCAGATTCCAGGTTATGAAAGTCCTGGATCGGACGCCGGCGACCCGCCGGTGATACCCAATCCGGTCTTCGCTTCCACCCTAGAGGGGCGCGGTGAACAGAACGTTAAGAGAGGCAGATTTTGCCGGGTGAGAGGAAAATTTTGCCGGGCGGCTTACTCCTAATGGGCAAGTCAACCGTTTCCGGCAATACGGTGGGCTCGGTAATCCTTTAGCCGGGTCGCGCGCAAACCGCGGACGCCGTGACGGTCGATCAGGCGCTGCCAGGACAGGAATTCTTCAACCGACAGATTGTACCGCCCACAGGCCTCTTCGAGACTGATTATGCCGGCGCGCACGGCGGCGACGACGGCGGCCTTGCGCCGGATGACCCAACGCTTGGTGGCGGGCGGCGGCAGAGCATTGGCAGCGGCAATTGGATTGCCGGCGCCGATGGCATGCTCTGCGGCGATCTGCGTCCGTTCACTCATCTGCCCTATATCCTCGCTCATCTTTCGACCCTTTGTTGCTCTGCCTGGCGAAGGAAACGCTCTGGACCGTCATTTACGTTTTACTTTCTGCGGTGTCGGGCGGCTAACGAGTCTCGTCTGGCTATTCTTCGGCGCGTGCACTCTCTCTTTCGGATGAGGGAAATATAGCCAAGCCGATTTAACAAAAGGCTAAGCAATATCTTGCATTTTCGACGATTTTTCCGGATTGGCCGCGCCCGCGGCGCGCGCGGAACTACCGCTTAATATCGCGCAGTGTCTGGGTCATCTCGTCGACGGTGCGCACGACTTGCGCGGCCGACGAATAAGCGCGCTGAGTGATGATCATCTGGGTGAAGCCGTCGCCGAGATCGACGTTCGAGAATTCGACGGCGTTCGGCGCAATGCGCGTGAAATCGTCGCCAGGTTGACGCAACGTCGCGTCGCCGGACAGATCGTTCGGCTGATAGACGTTCCCCGACAGCGAATCGAGCTTGTTCGGGTTTGGGAAGATGGCGACGGGAATGCGATAGAGCGGCCGCACGGCGCCGCTGCTGAAATGGCCGAATATGGTGCCGTCATCAGCGACCTTGAAATTGAGGAACTCGCCCTTTTCCAGACCGTCCTGCTGGTACTGGATGCGGTTAAAGACCGAACCGCGCTGGGTCAAGCTGCTGACGTCGAGGTTGAACAGGCCGGCGACGTTGAGGGCGGTCGCCGAAGTAAGATTGCCGACGCTGTCGAATGTCTGGGCGAACGGACCGGCGACAGGCGCGCCCGCCGGATCGCTGATCTGGAGGTCCCAGGCGTTCGGGCCGGTCTTGGTCCAGTCGAGGTTCAGCTGTTGCGAGTTTCCGGTCGCGTCGACGTAGAAAATCTGCGTGGTCGCGGTCGTGCTTGAGGCCGGAATAGTCGCTGCCAGGCTGGCGTTGACCGTCGCGACGCCGGCGAACGGTGCCTGGTTGTTGACCTCGATTGCCTGCAGGCTGGCGACGCCGCCATAGGTAAAATTGCCGTTGGCGTCGGCCTTCCAGGCGAGAAGATATTGCCCCACTTTGTTAGACAGATAGCCGAGCGTCGGCGTGGCGTTGGGCGCGCGTTGATCGAGGTCGCCGGCGCGCGAATAGGCGATGTTGCCGGTGGCGCCGCTCAACTCGTCGCCGAAAACGAAAAATCCCGGGCCGTTGACGGCGATGTCGAAAATCCTACCGGTCGCCTCGATGGCGCCCTGCGCGTCAACCAGACGCCGGGTCGAGGTGCGCACGCCGCCGGTTTCGGAGCCATTAAGCTCCTGTCCGCCGAGCAGGGTTGAGAAGGTTTGCTCGGTTCGCTTGTAACCGGGGGTGCGAATATTGGTGATGTTCTCGGTAATGGCGCCCATGGCGCTGGAATAACCCAGAAGCCCCGACACGCCGTTGTTGTATGCTCCGGAAAGGCTCATTGCTGTTTCTCGTCGCCTGGTTCGGTTGTCCCACCGCGCTATGCGATGCGCGGCGGGACGCCGTCAATTGAAGCCGGAAGCCGGTCGGCTAACGTTTGATTCGCAACAGCTCGTCGAGCATCTCGTCGGCCGTCGTGATCGTCTTGGCGCTCGCCGAATAGGCGCGTTGCGTGATGATCATCTGGGTAAATTCCTCGCCGAGGTCGATGTTCGATCCTTCGAGGGTCGAGGGTTCGATTCGGCCGGCGCCGCCACTGTTGGCGAGGCGCAGGTTGAATTCGCCCGAAGCGTCGGTCTTGGCGTAAGCGTTGCCGTTCCGGGCTTCGAGGGCGCTCGAATTGGCGAAGGTCGCCACCGGCAGACGATAAATCTTCTGCGTCGCGCCATTGCTGAACGAGGCGATGACGAAGCCATCGGAGTCGATCGACACGCCTGTCCGCAGGCCGACTTCCGCGCCGTCCTGGCTGATGAACGAGACGTTATAATTTGAGGCGAACTGGGTCAGGCCGTTAGTCTTGCCGGTGCCGATCGCGCCTTGGGTGCCGAGATCGAACGCAATATCGCTGGTAGACGCGCCATTCGACCAGGTGAGTCTGGCGGTCTGGGTGTTGTCGTCGGTGGCGACGCCGCCGATCTGGCTACGAAAATCGACCGCGTTGAGGCTGCCGTCGCCGTTGAAGCTGACGGTGCCGAAGCCGACGAGGCCGCCGGCGACGTTGCCCGAGCCGAAGGGCAGCGTCACTTCGGATGCGTTAGCGGCCGAGATGGCGAACCCCCACGTATTCGCCGCGCCGGACAGCTTGAGGAACGAGAGGTTGAGATCGTGCGCCGTGCCGAGCGAATCGAACACCCGGACAGCACGCCGGAAATGCGGCGTGACCGTGCCGTCGGCCAGGTCTTCGGCCGGGGTATTGGTGGCGGCGGCGGTCGGGTCGCCGAGGAAGGCCGCCGCTGTGGTTGCTACGGCGGTCTGCGTCGCCTGAAGATTAGCGCCGATCTGGACATTGGCGGTGTTGACCGCGACGCCGTTGAGGGTGCCAACGGCGACCGTCTGGATTGTGTTGACGTTGATGATCTGGCCCTGCTGGTCGAGCGCCCAACCTTGCAGATAATAACCGGCGGCGTTACGCAGGCGGCCAGCATTGTCCTCGCTGAACGATCCGGCGCGAGTATACAACGGCTCGCCGTTGCCGGTCGGGTTGGCGTTGACGACGAAGAAACCCGAGCCGGTGATTGCTGCGTCGGTGCTGCTGGAGGTCGACTGCAACAGGCCCTGTTTCTCGATCAGGGTATGCGGATTGGAACGCACGCCGCCCGGTGAGTATTCGCCGGTGCGGCTGGTGCCGGTCACCAGGGTCGAAAACCGCACCTCGGCCTTCTTATAGGCGATGGTGTTGACGTTGGACACGTTGTCCGAAATCGTCGCCAACGACTGGGTTTGGGCTTTGAGACCGGAAACGCCGGAAAGAAGGGCGCCGTAGAGACTCATGTTATTGCTCCTTGATCGAGTTGAGTTGACCGACGCATGGTTGCGTCATGTGAAAGCTAGACGGCTGGCGTTTCGCGAACCGCAGTCACTTCAGAAAGCGGAATCTTGCTGGTGCCGACGGTCAGGACGATGGTGCCATTGACCATGCCGACATCGGTTACCTTGCCGACGATTTTGGTGGTGGCGCTGACCGGCTGGTTGTTGCTGTCGGCGGCTGTGACGACGATTCTGTAGGTGCCGTCCGCTTCCCTGACGCCGCTATCGTTACGGCCATCCCAGGTAAAGCTGTGCGGCCCGGATGTCGTTTCGCCGGCGATCGTGCGAACGACCTGGCCCGATTCGTTGACGATCTTGAGCGTTGTTTTCGCGGCCGGCCCATCAAGGGTGTAATTGAAATCGGCGCGGCCATTGGCAAGTGAAGCCTTGTCGCCTTTGGCCTCGATGGTCTTGCCGAGATAGCCAACGGCCGAGGCGTATTGCGAGTCTTTCTGAAGCGTGATCAGCGCTTCGAGGTTCCGGTTCTGGCGGATCGATTGTTCGACGCCGCTGAACTGGACAAGCTGGGTTGTGAACTCGGTCGCGTTGAGGGGCGACAACGGATCCTGGTTCTTCAGCTGCGTGGTCAGCAATTGCAAGAACGAGTCGAAGTTATTTCCGAAACTCGCCTGCGCGTTATTGACGCTTGAGCTTGCTTTCTGTCCTGTTGCGGAAACCTGCATTGCCGTTCCTTTCTTGTCTCTCGTATCGAAAACCGGGATCAGACCCGGATGTCCAAGCGGCCGTCGCTGCGTTGCGCGTTGCCATAAACATGAGCCGCCGCGGCCGGGAGTTCGGCCGGCAGGCTGGCCGGCGAAGAATCGGCCTTTAGCGTTTCGGCCCAGGCCGGTCGGCCGTCGCGGCCGTCGCCGCGCAGATTGAAGCTGAGGCTGCCCGAATCTGTTTGCAGGCCGGCGTCCTGCAGCGCGCGTTGCAGTTCGCGGGCGTCGCGCTGGAGCAGATCGAGCGTATGCGGCCGGTCGGCGGCAAACACCGCCTGAACGTGGCCGCTGGGGCCGACTTCCATGCGGATATCGATCCGACCCAGCTCGACCGGCGAGAGCCGAATGCTGATCCGATCCGTACCGTCGGTAGCGGCCTTGGTCATTTGTACGGCGATCTGTTCGACCATCGGATGGGCGGTCGTGCGGGCCGATCGGGCCGCAGCGGCAGCGGCGTCGGCCGGCGCCGAGGCGGTGCGAACGGAAAGATCCGCGCGGATCGTCGGATCGGCGATATCAGGCGTCTTGGTGGCGACGGGTTTAGGGTCAGCCGGCGGCGCGGTCGCGGTGTCGAAATCTGTCAGAACGAAATTGCCGCGTGCTCCGCCGGCGGAAGCCAGCAGGTGCGACGTGGCGTCGGTTTCGATGGAGATTTCAAATTCGCCGTCAACCGCGGCCAACGTCGCGGCGAGACCCGGATCGACCGGCGCCTTGGCGGCGGAAGGGTTGGCCGGCAGCGCGGCGGATTGACCATGCGCCGGCGTGTTGGGGGTGGGATCGATCGGGCGCGCAGCGGCCGGGCCGTTGCCGGGGATTGATTTCGCGCCGGTAAAGGAAACGGGCGCTTCGGTCGCCAGTACGGGGGCGGCAGCGGCGGCAAAGGCCGGCGGGGAGACCGGCACGGAGACGGCCTTGATGCCGGCGTCGTTGTCGTGCACTGCGGCCCCTTGCGAACGGGCTTCGTTGGCCGGGGCGCCGGCGACAGCGTGGCGGCGCGATGCTGCAGGCGATTTCTGCGCGGTATCGGTTGTACGGTCGGCGCGATTGACAGACGGCAGAAGTGTCGGCGTCTCGGCCGGTTTGTCCCCCGCTTCGGCAACGGACAGAAGCGAAGCGGCGGTTATCGGAACGTCCGTCGCGCCGTCGATGTCGCCAAGTTGGGACAAGGAAGCAGAGGGAAGAACTTCGCCCGGAACCGGCGGGGGATCGTTGTCGCCGACAACCGGATGGGCGTTTGCCGCGAACGGAAGAGGAATCGGCAGGGGCTGGACGACCACATCGAGAGTGCTGGCGCCGTCAAGGAACGCCTGTTCTGACGAAAGCGCCTGCGTCTGATTTTCGTCCGTGTGCGTTTTGTCCGTCTCGGTGACAGCGTTAATTGGCAGCGCATTGTTGTTCGCTACCGATGCATCGCCGTTCGTGTCGACGTTGTCAGCATTCGTTTCCTGCTTTGACGGCCTGTCGGTTTTCGGTGCGATCGTCGCGCGAGGGCTTCGCGGGTGCAGTCTTGGCCGGCGGCGTATCGTCGCGCGCCGGCGTGCGCAGCAGTTCGGCAAAAGCGTCGGATTTGACGCCGGCGTCGGCGGCGCGCGGTTCCCGGCTGGCGGGATCGCGGCGGGAAAGCAGATCGAGAGGAGAGGGGCCCATAAAGATTCCGCTACAGTTTGCCGACGGCGCAATAGTTGTCCGCCGACGGAGGTAGCAAGCCTTGGGCCAATCCGGCGCATTGCCGTCAAGCCAATGAATTCCGGATCGAATCTCCGGCTGGGATGGTTTCCAGTCCTCGGCAGAAAGCGCCTTCCTGCCGGCCAAGGGGGAAAATCGTGCCGATCGCCAGCGACGCTTTCTGCCATGCCCTGGTTTCCTACGGGGCGTTACGCGCAGTGGCAGTAATTGATTAACCATGACGAAAGGTTTCTGTGGCGTGATCGGGCGATCCTTGCGGGCGTCGCCTCGGGCCCGCGCCAGACGCGGAGCGAATTTCCCATGGCCTTGGTCGTCCTCGACCCCAGCCTGCGCAATCATCTCGGGCATCACTATAATTTTAATGCGCATGTGATCGAGGCCGCCGCCAGGGCGGGCGTGGGGTGTCGCATCTTCGGCCATCGGGAGGTCGAACGCGGCGTGGCCGAGCGGCTCAAGGTGACGCCGTGGTTTTCACGCTCGATCTACGACACGGTCAGCGTCGATTCGATCGCCGGCGATCTGGAGAATTTTCTTGCGCTCAATCAGCTGATCGAGGCCGAATTGGCGGCTCTGCCGCCGGATGCGGTCGGCCCCGACGACACCGTCGTTTTGCACACGCTCAACCATAATCAGGTGAAGGGCGTTCTCGACTGGCTCCGAGGCCGGGGGACGGGGTCCTTCCGCGCGGCGCATTTGCTGTTGCCTTTCGACCCCGGTCTCGACCTTGCCGCGCAGACGTTTAATACAACCGCTTCCCTCTATCGCTTCGCGTTCCGGCAATTCGCCTTCGAGCGGGCATCGAATGTGGTCATCTCGGCCCTGACCCGGCATCAGGCTGAGCAGTTTGCCGCGCTGAGCGGCGCGGCCGTCCGTCTCCACCCGATGATGTTCGGCGAACAGGACCCGCCGCCCGGCTTCGGCGCGGCGAAGCGCGACGGCGGGCCGCGGATCGGATTCCTCGGCTATACCAAGGCGGAAAAGGGCTTTCTTCTGCTCCCCGGCGTTGTCGAGCAGGTTCTGGGTGCTCATCCGCAGGCTCGCATTTACGTACAGGCGAGTAGTTTCGGCTTCAACGAGGGCGAGGCGCGAGCCCTCGATGCGCTACAGGCCCTGGCGCGCCGCGAATCCCGATTAACCCTGCAGGTCGGCCCCCTCGATCATCAGGGCTATTTCAACGAGTTATGGGGAAGCGACATGATCGTGCTGCCCTATGACGCGCGGGCTTATCGTTCGCTGACTTCGGGCGTGTTTGCCGATGCGATCAGCGCCGGCAAGACCGTCGTCGTGCCGGCGGACAGCTCGCTTGCCTGGCTGCTGCGCGATGTCGGGGGCGGTGGCGAGGAATTCGCCGATTTCACGGCTAGCAGCATCGCCGCTGCAATCGGGCGCGCGCTGGCCGACATCGACGGGCATCGCGCCCGCGCAGCGTCGGCGGCCGGCCGGTGGCGGGCTAATAACGGTCCGGCAAAAACCGTCGAATTCTACCTCAGGGCGCCGGTCGCCGTTTCCTAGGTTGCGGACGCGTCGATCAGCGCCGCGAACGCTGCCGGATCGAGCCGGAAATTCGAGAATTCGCGGCTTAGCGGACGCATGATTTCGACCAGCTCGCCGGGCAGGGCCATGTGCCGGTGGCCCAGAATCTCGGCCAGCCGGATAAAGAACCGGGGCAAGAAATTCTCCGGATGAAGCTCAATAACCCGCGATCCCGGCGGCGCGAACACGACGTTGGTGAAGCCGGCCCCGTGCGTACCAACGATGGTCGAGGCGCCGGCGAACAGCGCCGCCTGCCGGGCGAAAGACAGCTTTTCGAGTCGCACTTCATGGAAGCCGGCGGCAACGGCGATGGCGAGAATTTCCGCCTCGTTGACACAGCGGCGGAATTTTGCCTCGCGCCGCGAGATGAAGATTTTGCCGCCGACGCCGGCGTCGTGCGCGCCCGCTGGAAGGAATTTCTCGCGCAACCAGGCGACGATCTCGAGCGTGGCGGTGCTCTGCCAGAAATCGGGCGTGAGGTTCTCTTCGATCGGCCGGTCCATGAAATGCGGGACGATCAGCGTCTTGCAGCGGATCAGCGCCTTGGCCGGCGGTATCTTCAGCCGCCGCGTGTCGAAGCCGATGGCGGCGAGGCTTTCCCTCTGGAAGCCGCAGAAATCGGCGTTGACAAGGATGGGAACGTCACGCAGTTCCGGCAGCGCGTCGATCATCCGCAATCGCGGCAGATAATCGATCATCCAGTGGTAATAATTCGTGCAGCCGCCGAGGGCGATCAGCGGCCCATCCGCGACTTCTTCGGTCCCGGGCGCGCGCCGGATCGCCTTGCCGTGACGCGAGGCGATCGGCGGGACAAGGCATTGTTCGAGCGGCGACAGATGAAAGACAAGGTTGAGAAACGCCCGATCCCCCTGCAGGATTTGCCATTCATTGACATGGACCGACGCATCGCGAAGCCAGAGGACGCGTTCATGCGGGTTCAGAACCTCGACCCGCGCGCCGGAATCCGGCGATATCCGGTCGAGGCTGTCGAGGGTGATGATGCGGTCATCGCCGCCTGTTTCGCCGCGATAGAGCTTGGCCTTGAGGCGCGTGCTGGTCAGGAACTGCTCGCTCACCCCCGGCCCACGAGCGGTTTCGACCAGCTCCAGCCCGCGCTCCCAGTGAACCAACGCCTCGCCGTAAATGCCGCGCTTTTCCAACGCGTTGGCAAGGTTGATATGGGCCAGCGCCCGCGCCGGGTCGAGCGCCAGGCAGTGGCGGTAGGTTTCGATCGCCTCGTCGAACTGGCCGCGATCGGTCAGCACATTGGCGAGCATGTCGTAGAGCGTGGGATCGTCCGCGCGGGTTTCCGCCGCGACCCGCAGATGGGCCAAGGCCAGATCGATTTTCGCCTGCTCGAGGCACACCGACGCCATGTTGATATGAATGCCGCCATCGTCGCCCAGGGCTGTGGTGGCGTGGCCGTAGCACTCAATCGCATCGGCGAGATTGCCGGCGCGCTGGAACAAATTGCCGAGATTGTTCCAGGTCGGTCCGTGACCGGGGTCGCGGATGAGGATACGCTGAAATACCTCGCCGCCCTCGACATATTTGCCGCGGTCGACCAGCAAGCAACCGAGATCGTTGAGCACGTCGACGTGATCGGGCCGGATGGCGAGGGATTTCTCGTAGCTGCGAACCGCCTCGTCGAAGCGGCCCATCGCGGCCAGCGTCCGCCCAAATACGGCGTGGGCGTTGGCGTCGTCGGCCTTAAGCCGTAAGGTTTCTTGCAAGGCGTCGGCGGCGTCTTGGTGCTTTCCTTGGGCAAGCAAGGCGCAACCGAGAAGCATATGGGCGGCCGGGTTGCCGGGTGCGGCGGCGATGGCTTGACGCAGCTCCGTCTCGGCGCCGGCATTGTCGCCGGCTTCAAATTTTGCCCGGCCCAGCGCGAATGACGATTCGGCGCGGCTTCCGCCCCCCCCCGGATGCGGCGAACGAACCGGCTGCTGAGCATGTACAGGGGAATGATTCATGTGCGGTGCGTCCGAGGCCAATCAAACGCCCGGAATGTTTAATTCCCGTTAACGACGTTCGTGGTTTTGCGACGGTGGGTGGCGGGATGACGAGGGGAGACAGGAAATTTTTGCCGGGACGGGGCAAAAATTGCCGCCCGCCGTCGGCAGGAAGTGCCGGGGCGGGAATCTTCTGCCGCTGCAACCCGGCAGAAATCCGCCACTGTTTCGTTTGGCGGAAAATGGCATAGGGCTTGCTCTCTTTATGGGCGAGGCGCGGTTTGTCTCCTGAATGGAACGCCGTCCTCCGGGCAAGAATTGCTCGCATATCAACCCAAGAATCGGGAGCAATGATTATGACTTCGGTAAACACCAACGCCGGTGCTCTTAACGCCCTCAAGTTCCTGCGGGCGACGAGCGCCGAACTGACCACCGTCCAGGGCCGGGTTTCGACCGGTCTGCGCGTGTCCAGCGCGGTGGACGACGCCTCGACCTTTGCGGTCGCCCAGGGCATCCGCGGCGACATCAAGGGCTATACGGCAGTCAGCCAGGCCCTCGGCAGCGCCAAGGGTATTGCCAACGTCGCGCTGGCCGCGGCGACGGCGATCTCGAACAAGCTGCAGGACATCAAGGCCAAGCTGGTTCAGCTGTCGGACGCAAGCGTCACCGGTGCGACCCGGACGACGTATGAAAACGACTACGCCGCCCAGACGGCGCAGTTGCAGACGTTTATCAACAACGCGACGTATAATGCCGTGAACCTGCTCAAGTCATCCTCGGCCGACCAGAAGGTGGTGGCCAACATCGACGGTTCGACAGTCACCATCCGCAGGAACGACCTCGAGACGAGCATCCTGGCCGCGGCCCCGGCTTCGGCGGCTGCTGCGACAACGTCGCTGGGTGCGGGCGGTGCGTACGTGACCTACGAAACGGCGGTCAACGGCGCCCTCGCCAAGCTCGGCGCGGACATCAAGCTGGTCGATGGCCAGAATGAGTTCGTCAAGCAGATCAGCGAAGCCGCGACCGAAGGTCTCGGCGCGCTGGTCGACGCCGACCTCGCCAAGGAAAGCGCGGCGCTGCAGTCCTTGCAGGTCAAGCAGCAGCTTGGCGTGCAGGCGCTCGGCATCGCCAATCAGTCGCCGCAGACCCTGCTCGGTCTGTTCCGCTAAACCGGATAACCGGTATCTCTGGGCGGGGAAACCCGCCCGGAGACGCCGGCGGCGCCAAGTCGGGCAACGGCCATTCCTTTGGGGGAGTGGCCGTTGTCTTTTGGGCGCAGGCCCGCCGCGCCGATCGCCGGCAGGGGAAATTTTTGCCGATTGCCGGGTCTAAAAGATCGATTTTTGCCTGGCATATTTTGCCATTGCGACTCTGGGCTGGGCGCCCGTAAGACCGTTAACCAAATGAATTTTCTATATTTTTAGATAATTTGTCGAGGTGGCACGTGGCTTGCTCCCTTTCGTTCGCGATTATGCGTCCCGCTGGCAGAAGCATAGGGCTTCGTGGGCGTGGCCGTTGAAGTTGGACAGGACCCCAAGAAGGGGCCTCTCAGAACGAAGAAGGAGCAGAAATCATGACGTCTTCCGTGAATACCAATACGGGCGCCCTTAACGCCCTCAAGTTCCTGCGGGCGACGAGCGCCGACCTGACCACCGTCCAGGCTCGGGTTTCGACCGGCCTGCGCGTGTCAAGCGCGCTCGACGACGCCTCGACCTTCGCGGTCGCCCAGGGCATCCGCGGCGACATCAAGGGCTATACGGCAGTCAGCCAGGCCCTCGGCAGCGCCAAGGGCATCGCCAAGGTCGCGCTTTCGGCGGCGACGGCGATCTCGAACAAGATGCAGGACATCAAGGCCAAGCTGGTTCAGCTGTCGGACCAGAGCGTCACGGGCAACACCCGGACGACGTACGAAAACGACTACGCGGCGTTGACGGCCCAGCTGCAGGTCTTCATCAACAACGCAACGTATAATGCCGTGAACCTGCTCAAGTCGACCTCGACCGACCAGAAGGTGGTGGCCAACATCGACGGTTCGACAGTCACCATCCGCAGGAACGACCTCGAGACGAGCATCCTGGCCGCGGCCCCGGCTTCGGCGGCTGCTGC
>JACQAF010000025.1 GCA_016195145.1 Rhodospirillales bacterium | reverse complement strand
CGCGGTCTATGTCGATCCGCGGCTGGGCGCGCTCGGCGCGCGCGCCATCCTGCCCAAGGCCGCAATCCCTGCCCTCGCCGAAAAAGGCTTCGTGTCCGGCCGCGCCGAGGATTACGACCAGTTGCGCCTGTCGCTCGGCGTGCCCGACGGCAGCCGCGATCTGCTAGTTGAAAAGGCCTTGCTGCTCGAAAACGGCTTCGAGGAGCTGCACGGCGTCGACTTCAAGAAAGGCTGCTATGTCGGCCAGGAACTGACCGCGCGCATGAAATACCGGGCGCTGGTGCGCAAACGGCTGATGCCGGTGCGCATCGACGGTCCGCCGCCCCCGCCCGGCACGCCGATCATGCTCGACCAGCAGGAAGCCGGCGAGATGCGCTCGGCGGCCGACGGCATGGGCCTCGCCCTGTTGCGCATCGAAGCGGTCGAGCAGGCGGAAAAAGAAGGCCGGCCGCTGTCCGCCGGCGAGGCGAGCCTGACGCCAATCAAGCCGGCCTGGGCCGGGTTCGAGCAACCGCAATAGCCCGTCGCGGCACCGCCGGTCAGCTATATCGCAGGCGGATTACCTCGGCGGCCAGGACCATCGCCGACAGCCACATGCCGGCAACGGCAAAGCCGCCGATCACGTCGCTCGGCCAGTGCACGCCCAGATACAGGCGGCCACCGCCGCCGGTGGCCGCTCGCGGTGGATCAGCCACTTTGCCGCTTCGACCATCGCCCCGCTGCCGACAATGCCGGCGGCAAGGATCGCCGCCTCAACATAGCGGCGATACAGCGCCAAAATCGCTAGGGCGACGGCGACGACCGCCATGACGGTCAGCGGATCGCCGAAACGCGTAACCAGGCGGAAGAACGCGTTGCCATCGAGGGTGCGCAAGGCCTCGATCCATGTCAGCACCCGGAGCTCGATCGCGACGAGAGCTTCATGGAACCAGATTTCTTCCCCAAGCTCGGCAAACAGCCAGGTTGATGCGGCGCCGACGAACAACGCGGCCAGCACCAGCCGAAGCTGGAGATTCCCGCCCAGTACGCGATGCAGCGCGCGGTGAATAGAACGCCGCTCCCGTTTCGTCTCCGCCATCATGCGATCCAGTACTGGATAAGAAACGCCGCAAACACGGCGACCGCGATCGCGCTGAGGACGAGCACGGCGCCGGCCGCGCAATCCTTGGCGATCTTGATCGCCGGGTGAGACGCCGGGTGGAGGTGATCGACGGTCCGCTCGAGGGCGGTATTGAGGAGTTCCGCCGCCAGCACCGCCCCGATCGTCAGGAGAATGATCGCCCACCACAGCGGGGCCGGACGAAGCCAGACGAGAAGCGCCAATACGCCTCCTGCGGCGATGCATTGCTGGCGAAAACTGGATTCGCCGTTCCATGCCGCCCGGATGCCGGCGAAGGCGAAGCCGAGGCGCTGGCGGAGGGTTCGATTCTTCATCGCGGCCACGACGTTCGCACGCGGCGACGTTATTTTAGATGCGAGCGCAGCCGTTCGGCCATCGCCGCCAACGCCGCCCGATCGCCGGGCTTCGGCGTCCAGTTCATCAGCAGGTTATCGTCGCGCACGCGCGGGATGACGTGCATATGAAAATGAAACACCGACTGCGCCGCCCCCGGTCCGTTGGCCTGCAGCAGGTTGATGCCGAAGGGCTTCAGCTCCCCCTCGATCGCCGCCGCCACCCGCCGCACGGTCGCCATGGTCGCGGCGAGATCGGCATCGGCGCTCGCCGTCAGGTTCGGCGCATGGTTCTTGGGGATGACCAGCGTATGGCCGGGATTGATCGGGTTGATGTCGAGGAAGGCGAAGGTATTCGCGTCCTCGTACAGCTTGAGCGAGGGAATCGTCCCGGCCAGGATTTTGCAGAACACGCAGTTCGGATCGACTGCCATCGCCTCGTCTCCCTCCCTTGGGCGTCGATTCGACCGACGCCCTATTTCTTTCGGCCCTTGGGTCCGCGTTTGCCTTTCGGTTTGCCGCCCTTCGGCTTGCCGCGCCGGAATGACGGCTTCGGTGTAGGCTTCTTCGCCTTGGCGGGTGCCTTGCGGGCCGGTTTCTTGACCTTGGCGACCGGGGCCGCCGCCGCGCCGGCCGAGATTGCGATCGGCTTGGCGCGGGCCGCATGCGCGGCAGGGCCCCGTTTGGTCGCCACGCGGTCGGCCGCCGACCGGCGGCCGGCGGCGATCAGTACCCGGCGATGGCGATCGTCGGACGCGGCGCGCGGCGAGCGGGCGGCGCCTTTCTTGGCTCCGCGGTTGACGCCTTCGCCGGCCAGCGCCGCCTGCGCGGCGGCGAGGCGCGCAACCGGCACCCGATAGGGCGAGCACGACACGTAGTCGAGCCCGGCGCGGGCGCAGAAATGCACCGAGGCCGGATCGCCGCCATGCTCACCGCAGATGCCGATCTTCAGCTTGGGGCGGACGGCGCGGCCCCGCTCAGTACCGATAGTGACCAGTTCGCCCACACCGTCTTGATCGATGCTGATGAACGGGTCGATGGGCAGGATCTTCGCTTTCTCGTAATCCTCGAGGAAGCTCGCCGCGTCGTCGCGCGACAGGCCGAAGGTGGTCTGCGTCAGGTCGTTGGTGCCGAAGCTGAAGAATTCGGCGATCTCGGCGATCTCGCCGGCGCGCAAGGCGGCACGCGGCAGCTCGATCATCGTCCCGATCGCGTATTTGACCTCGACGCCCGTCCGTTTTTTCACCTGCTCCCATTCGTGGGCCACCAGATCGCGCATGATCTCAAGCTCACGCCGGGTGGCGACGAGCGGGATCATCACCTCAGGCTCGACCGGCTTGCCTTCCTTAATCACCGTCGCGGCGGCAGCGAAGATCGCCCGCGCCTGCATCGCATAAATCTCGGGATAGGTGACGGCGAGGCGGCAGCCGCGATGGCCGAGCATCGGGTTGACCTCGTGCAGCCGGTTGGCCCGCGCCCGCACGGCGGCGATGTCGCGGCCCGTCGCCTTGGCGATCCCTTCCAGATCGCGATCGCCATGCGGCAGGAATTCGTGCAGCGGCGGATCGAGCAGCCGGATGGTCACCGGCAGCCCTTCCATGATGCGGAACAGCTCGATGAAATCCTCGCGCTGCATCGGCTCGATCTTGGCCAGCGCCTTGGCGCGGCCGGCGCCGTCCTCGGCCATGATCATCTCGCGTACGGCGAGGATGCGCTCGGCATCGAAGAACATGTGCTCGGTGCGGCACAGCCCGATCCCCTCGGCCCCGAAGCGGCGCGCCGTGCGGGCGTCGTGCGGCGTGTCGGCGTTGGCCCGCACGCCGAGGCGGCGGAACGAATCCGCCCATTCCATCAGCTCGGCGAAATCGCCCGACAGGCCGGACTGCACGGTCGGCACCTCGCCAAGGAACACCTCGCCAGTCGAGCCGTCGATAGTGATCTTGTCGCCGGCCTTCACCGTCTTGTCGCGCACGGTCATCGTCCGCGCCTGATAATCGATGCGGATTTCGCCCGTACCCGCGACGCAAGGCCGGCCCATGCCGCGCGCCACCACGGCGGCGTGGCTGGTCATGCCGCCGCGAGTGGTCAGGATACCCTTCGCCGCATGCATGCCATGGATGTCCTCGGGGCTGGTCTCGATGCGGACCAGAAGGACCGCCTGCCCCTTGCCGGCGAGCGCCTCGGCCTCGTCGGCCGAAAAGGCGACGATGCCGGCCGCAGCGCCCGGCGAGGCGGGCAGCCCGCGCGCCAGCAGCGTGCGCGCCGCCTTGGGATCGAGGGTCGGGTGGAGGAGCTGGTCGAGCGCCGCCGGATCGATGCGCTTGACCGCCGTCGCCTTGTCGATCAGCCCCTCGTGCACCATGTCGGTCGCGATCTTGAGCGCGGCGGCGGCGGTGCGCTTGCCGGTGCGCGTCTGCAGCATGTAGAGCACGCCCTTCTCGACCGTGAACTCGATGTCCTGCATGTCGCGGTAATGGGCTTCGAGCTTCTTGCGGATGTCGTCAAGCTCCTTGAACACGCGCGGCATCACCTCTTCCATCGCCGGCAGGCGCGAGCGGTTGGCCTGCTTGCCCTTGATCGTCAGGTGCTGCGGCGTGCGGATGCCGGCGACTACGTCCTCGCCCTGGGCGTTGACCAGATATTCGCCATAGAATGCGTTCTCGCCGGTCGAGGGATCGCGGGTGAAGGCGACGCCGGTCGCGCAGCTATCGCCCATGTTGCCGAAGACCATCGCCTGGACGTTGACCGCCGTTCCCCAGTCGGCGGGGATGCCGTGGAGCCTGCGATAGGTGATCGCGCGCTGGTTCATCCAGCTCTGGAACACCGCACCGATCGCGCCCCAAAGCTGCTCCTCGACGTCTTGCGGGAAGGGCCGACCGAGCTGGGCCTTGACCATGTCCTTGTACGACCCGACCAGCTCCTTCCAGTCCTCGGCCTTCATCTCGGTGTCGAGGGCGATGCTGCGATCCTGCTTGGCGTGGTCGAGTAGTTCCTCGAAATGGTGGTGATCGACGCCGAGCACGACGTCGCCGTACATCTGCAGGAACCGGCGATAGCTGTCATAAGCGAAGCGGGCGTCGCCGCTCTCGGCCGCCAGCGCTTCGACGGTTTTGTCGTTGAGGCCGAGATTGAGCACCGTGTCCATCATCCCCGGCATCGAGGCGCGGGCGCCCGAGCGCACCGAGACGAGCAACGGCTTCGTCGCGTCGCCGAACTTGCGGCCGACGGTTTCCTCGATCTTGCGCAAGGCCGCCGTCGCCTGTCCCTTGAGATCGGCCGGGTACTGGCGGTCATTGGCGTAGAAATAGGTGCAGACTTCGGTCGTGATCGTGAAGCCGGACGGCACGGGCAGGCCGAGATTGCTCATCTCGGCGAGGTTCGCCCCCTTGCCGCCGAGTAGATTCTTCATATCCGCACGCCCCTCGGCCTTGCCGCCGCCGAAGCCATAGACCCATTTCGCCATCATTCGCACTCCCGGACTTTATCCTTCGATTTTCGAGAAATCCGCTACCTGCGCCAGCGTCCGGCGGATTTCCGACAACAACCTTAAGCGGTTTTCCCGTAGCTTAACGTCTGGCGCGTTCACCGTCACCTTGTCAAAGAACGCGTCGATTGGCCGGCGCAGCGCCGCCAGCGTCTGCATCGCCGCGACGAAATCCTGGCGCCCCAACGCCGTTTTGGTGGCGTCCTGCGCCGCGCCCAGCGCCGCATGCAGCCCGGTTTCCTCGGGCTCGACGAACCGCGCCGTCGCCACCGCGCCATTATACGCGGTTTTGTCCTTCTTCTCCTCGATGGCGACGATGTTGGATGCGCGACGGTAGGCGACCAGCAGATTGGCCCCGTCGTCGTTGCCAAGGAAATTGCCCAGTGCGTCGACCCGCGCCAGCAGGCGCACGAGATCGTCCTCGCCGCCGAGCGCGAACACGGCGTCGACCAGATCGTGCCGCACGCCCTTCTCGCGCAACGCGACCTTGAGCCGATCGGCGAAGAACGACAGCAGCTCCGCCCCGATTTCGGGGGCGATCCCGCCCAGCGGCCGGTCGGCCGCACTATCGGCCGTGAACATCACCTTCGCCTGACCGTTATAAAGATCGATTCCGGTCGCAAAAACCTTGAGCAGCGGCAACCGCAGCTTGTTCTCGACGATCAGGCGGATGACGCCGAGCGCGGCGCGACGCAGGGCGAAGGGGTCCTTCGATCCGGTCGGCAGTTCGCGGATGCCGAAAAAACCCACCAGCGTGTCGATCTTGTCGGCAAGCGCCGCGGCGACCGAAACCGGGGCCGACGGGCAGCGGTCGTTGGGGCCGATCGGCGAATAATGATCGCGGATCGCATCGGCCACGTCGGCTTTCTCGCCCTCGGCGAGGGCGTAGTAACGGCCCATCACGCCCTGCAGCTCGGGAAACTCGCCGACCATGCCCGACGACAGATCGGCCTTGGCCAGCCGCGCGGCCGAGCGCGCGCGATCCTTGTCGCAGCCGGGAATGTGTTGCGCGAGGTCGCCGGCCAGCGTCTCCATGCGCGATACCTTGTCGCCCAGCGTGCCGAGCTTGGCATGGAAAACCTGCGCGGCCAGTGCCGGCACGCGGTCTTCGAGCCGGGTCTTGCGGTCCTGGTCCCAGAAGAACTTGGCGTCCGACAGCCGGGCGCGCAGCACGCGCTCGTTGCCGGCGACGATGTTGCGCCGGCCGTCCGCGTCGGTTTCCATGTTGGAGACGACGAGGAAACGCGGCGCCAACGCGCCATTCTTGTTCAGCAGCGCGAAATATTTCTGGTGCGCGCGCATCGAGGTGGTCAGCACCTCGGGCGGCAGGGCCATGTAGGCCGCATCGATCGAGCCGACGAGAACGCGCGGCCATTCGACCAGCCCGGTCACCTCGTCGAGTAGGCCCGCGTCTTCCTTCAGCGTCAGCCCCTCGCCCTTCGCCGCCGCCTCAGCCTGACGCAGGATCGCGGCCCGGCGTTCCGCCGGATCGAGGATCACCTTCGCCGCTTCGAGCTTCGCCTTGTAATCGGCGAAATTTTTGACAGCGAATTCATTCGAACTCATGAAGCGATGACCGCGAGTACGATTATTCGCCACTAGTGTCTTACGGTCGCCTTCGACGACGTGTCGCAGGTCAAAATCAAAGGCAATCTGCTGGCCGTCAAGGACCGCCATAATGTTATGTAGGGGCCGAATCCACGAAACTGTCGTGTCTGCCCAGCGCATTGACTTTGACCAAGGCAGCTTCTCGATCGTGTCGAAAAGCACTTCGGCAATCGCGCGATCAATCGGCAGCCCTGCGATTTGGTCAACGTAAAACCAGTATTCCGCCTTGCCGACCGTGCGTTTCTCGCACTGGTCGAGGCTGGCGAGGCCCGCGCCCTTGAGGAACCCCTGGATCGCCGCGTCGGGCGCGCCGACGCGCGGGCCCTTTTTTTCCTCCGTCACGTCCGGCTGTTTTTCCGGCAGGCCGTCGACGACGAGGGCGAGCCGGCGCGGCGTCACATAGGAATCGATGCGGGTGAAGTCGAGGCCGGCGGCTTTCAGCCTCTCGGCCATCAGCCGCTTGAGGTCTTCGGCGGCGCGGGCCTGCATGCGCGCCGGAATTTCCTCGGAAAACAGTTCGAGCAGAAGCTCCGGCATCACCCGTCCTTCTGGCTTTCGAGCCACCGCTCGCAGCACGCCT
>JACQAF010000024.1 GCA_016195145.1 Rhodospirillales bacterium | reverse complement strand
TGTTCTACCGAATGGGCGATTTCTACGAGCTGTTCTTCGAGGATGCCGAGATCGCCTCGCGCGCGCTCGGCATCGTGCTCACCAAGCGCGGCAAGCACGCCGGCGACGACATCCCGATGTGCGGCGTGCCGGTCGAGCGCTCCGAGGATTATCTGCACCGCCTGATCACGGCCGGCCATCGCGTCGCGGTGTGCGAGCAGACCGAGGACCCGGCGTCGGCGAAAAAGCGCGGGGCGAAGACGGTGGTGCGGCGCGAGGTGGTGCGGGTCATTACCCCGGGCACGCTGACCGAGGATTCGCTGCTCGATGCGCGCCGGCACAACTACCTCGCGGCGCTTGCCGAGGCGCAAGGGGCGCTCGGCCTCGCCTGGGCCGACGTCTCGACCGGCGATTTCGTCCTTCAGCCGGTCGAGGCGAAGCATCTCGGCGCGGCGCTGGCGCGCATTGCGCCGGGCGAGCTTCTCGTGCCCGAGCGGCTGGTTGCGCGCGCCGATCTTTCCGCCGCGCTCGCCGAGTGGAAGACGGCGCTGTCGCCCCTGCCCGGCCCGCGCTTCGACAGCGATAACGGCCGCCGCCGGCTGGAGACGCTTTACGGCGTCAAGGCGCTCGATGCCTTCGGCGCCTTCGGGCGGCCCGAACTCGCCGCCGCCGGGGCGCTGGTCGATTATGTCGAACTGACGCAGAAAGGCCGGTTGCCGCGCCTCGGCCCGCTGCAGCGCCTCGCCGCGACCGGCGCGCTCGAAATCGATCCGGCGACGCGGCGCAATCTCGAGCTCGACCAGACGCTCGTCGGCGAGCGTCGCGGCTCGCTGCTCGCCGCCATCGATCGCACGCTCACCGGCGCCGGCGCGCGGCTCTTAAGCGCGCGCCTCGCCGCTCCGCTCACCGATCCGGCGGCAATCGGCGACCGGCTCGACATGGTCGATTTTTTCGCCCGCGACGCCCGGCGGCGCGACAAGACGCGCGATCTGCTCAAGGGGGTGGCCGATATGGAACGCGCGCTGTCTCGCCTGGCGCTCGGACGCGGCGGCCCGCGCGACCTCGCCGCGTTGCGCGATGCGCTTCACGCGGTGCCGGCGCTCAAGGCCGCGTTGGCCGAGAACAGCCTCGCCCCGGCGCCGGCCGGGATCGCGGCGGCGCTGCGCGATCTCGGCGAGCACGGCGTGTTGGTCGAGCGGTTCCGGCGGGCGCTGGGGCCCGATCTGCCGCTCGACGCGCGCGACGGCGGCTTCGTCGCCGCCGGCTATTCGGCGAAGCTCGATGAGCTGCGCGGATTGCGCGACGAAAGCCGGCGGCTGATCGCGGCGCTGCAGGCGCGCTATGCCGAAGTAACCAGGGTGCCCGGCCTCAAGATCCGGCACAACAACGTCCTCGGCTATTACATCGAGGTGACGGCGACCCACGCCGACAAGCTGAAAACCGCCGGCGACGGGCCGTCGCCATTCATCCATCGCCAGACCATGGCGGGCGCCATGCGATTTTCCACGGTCGAGCTCGGCGAGCTGGAGACCAGCATCATGTCGGCGGCCGACAAGGCGCTGGCGCTGGAGCTGGAGCTCTTCGCCGATCTTGCCGGCGTGGTGACGGCGCGGGCCGTGGAAATCGCCCGCGCCGCCGCGGCGATTGCGGCGCTCGACGTGGCGGCGGCGCTGGCCGAACTCGCGGTCGAGCGGCGCCATTGCCGGCCGGTCGTCGACGAAAGTTTTGTCTTCGCGGTCGAGGGTGGGCGGCATCCGGTGGTCGAGGCAGCGCTCGCCGAGCGCGGCGCCGCCGCTTTCGTCGCCAATGATTGCCATCTCGCCGCCGGGGACGACGCGGCGTCGCGCATCTGGCTGCTGACCGGCCCCAACATGGCGGGCAAGTCCACGTTCCTGCGCCAGAACGCGCTGATCGCCATCCTCGCGCAGATGGGGGCCTATGTGCCGGCGGCGGCGGCACGCATCGGCGTCGTCGATCGGCTGTTCAGCCGGGTGGGGGCGGCCGACGATCTCGCCCGCGGCCGCTCGACCTTCATGGTCGAAATGGTCGAGACGGCGGCGATCCTCAACCAGGCGGGTCCGCGCGCCCTCGTCATCCTCGACGAGATCGGGCGCGGCACGGCGACCTATGACGGCCTGTCGATTGCCTGGGCGACGATCGAGCATCTGCACGCGGTCAATCGCTGCCGCGCCTTGTTCGCCACCCATTATCACGAGCTGACCGCGCTCGCCGCCAAGCTGCCGGGGCTGTCCTGCCACACCATGCGGGTGAAGGAATGGCAGGGCGATGTGGTTTTCCTGCACGAGGTCGCGCCGGGCGCGGCCGACCGTTCCTACGGCATCCATGTGGCGCAGCTCGCCGGCCTGCCGGCGGCGGTGATCGCGCGCGCCGAAGAGGTGCTGGCGGCGCTGGAAAAAAGCGGCGAGGCGGAAACGGTGGCGAAGCTCGCCGACGACCTGCCGCTCTTCTCGGCCGCACGCCCGAAGGGCGGATCGCCGGGGCGGGGCGAAGCGTCGGCGGCCGAGGCGGCGCTGCGGGCGCTCAATCCCGACGAACTCAGCCCCAAGGCCGCGCTCGAGGCGCTTTACCGGCTGCGCGGGCTGCTGGCCGGGAAATAGGCCGGCTTACTCGCCGCGCGGATCGGGGGCGGGGAAGTCTACCGTTCGCACCTCGCCCGGCGGATCGCCGAAAGTCAGGCGCAGAATCGCCCCCGACCAGTCGCGGCGATAGGCGGCAGGATCGGGCACGTCGATGCGGGCCCGGCTTTCGATCAGCCGCCCGGATGCGCGGCGCTCGCGCCCCAGCACGCCGAGATCGACCGGCAGCGACAGGACAATGGCCGTATCGGTGCCGCTGCGGCTGCCGCCGCTGCCTTCGATGCTTACTCCTGGCTGCTCGGGGCGCGACGTCTCGGGCGGGGGCGGGCGCGTGCTGGCGATTTCGTGCGCCGGCACGCTCGCGCCGCCCGGCAGGATCAGCGCTGCCCGGCGCAAGGGCAGCGGATCGCGCGCCCGGATCTCGATGCCCTGCTCGGCGACGACGAACCCCGCCGACAGGCTGGGCCGGGGGGCGGCGGGCGCGTCGGCGCAGGCGGGGAGGAGGCCGGGAAGCAGCAGAACGGCGAGGATTCTCAGGCGGTTCATGGGCGTTCGAGGCATTCCACGATCTGGATCGACGGCGAAGATTCTCCACGCCCCCGGCAAGGCGCCTACATTATAGTGAACGCGAGGCCCCAGAAGGAGCGGATCCGCCCGCATGGATATACGCGTCAGCCAGCGCGAGATCATCGACCGGCGCGCCCTGATCGGCGCGCTCGACGCGGCGGCGGCCGACGCCTCGGGCGATAAGCTGCGTGCGCGCGTGCTCGAGGCGCTCAAGGCGGCGCTCGCCCACGGCCGCGCCGAAATCCGCGACCGATTCGAGCGCGGCGAGGCGAGCGGCAGCGAGACGGTGCGCGCCAACAGCTTCCTCATCGACCAGCTCATCCGCCTGATCCACGATTTCGCCGAACGTTATGTTTACCCGGTCGCCAACCCGACCAGCGCCGAGCGCCTGACCATCGCCGCGGTCGGCGGCTATGGCCGGGCGGAGCTGGCGCCGCAATCGGATGTCGATCTTCTGTTCCTGCGCCCCTACAAGCAGACGCCGCGCGGCGAGCAGATGGTCGAGTTTGTCCTCTACATGCTGTGGGACCTCGGGCTCAAGGTCGGCCACGCGACGCGCTCGCTCGACGAATGTCTGCGCCTCGCCAGGGAAGACATGACGATCCGCACGGCGCTGCTCGAAAGCCGCTATCTGTGGGGCGACGACAAGCTGTTCGCCGAATTCCGCCGCCGCTTTTTCGCCGACGTGGTCAAGGGCAACGAGCGCGCCTTCGTCGGGGCGAAACTCACCGAGCGCAACGAGCGGCACAAGCGCATGGGCGATTCGCGCTACGTGCTGGAGCCGAACATCAAGGAGGGCAAGGGGGGCCTGCGCGACCTTCACACCCTGTTCTGGATCGCCAAGTATCTTCACCGGGTCGAGCGGGTCGAGGACCTGGTGGTCAAGGGCGTGCTCACCGCCGAGGAAGTGGCGAAATTCGCCAAGACGCAGGATTTCCTGTGGGCGCTGCGCTGCCATCTTCACTATCTCGCCGGCCGGCCGGAAGACCGCCTGACCTTCGACGTGCAGAGCGAGATCGGCCGCCGCATGGGCTATACCGATCATCGCGGCACGCGCGGCGTCGAGCGCTTCATGAAGCACTATTTCCTCGTCGCCAAGGATGTCGGCGACCTGACGCGGATTTTCTGCGCCGCGCTCGAAATCGAGGCGGAGAAAAAGCCGCGCCTCAGCCTGTCGAATCTCGGCCTGCCGGCGTTCATGAAGCGCTCGAAATCGATCGCCGGCTTCGCGGTCGCGAACGGCCGCCTGACGGTCGCCAAGGAGTCGGCCTTTACCGACGATCCGGTCAATTTCCTGCGCATCTTCCGCGTCGGCCAGGAAAACGACATCGACATCCACCCGCATGCGCTGCGCCTGATCCGCCAGAACCTGAAGCGCATCAAGGGCGCGTTGCGCGCCGATCCCGAGGCCAACCGCCTGTTCATGGAAATCCTCACCGACCGGCGCGACGCCGAGGGAACCCTGCGGCGGATGAACGAGGCCGGCGTGTTCGGCCGCTTCGTGCCCGATTTCGGCCGCGTCGTCGCCCAGATGCAGCACGACATGTATCACGTGTATACGGTCGACGAGCACACCATCTTCGCCATCGGCATCCTCGCGCGCATCGAGGCGGGGCAGCTCAAGGACGATCATCCGCTGGCGACCGAGATCATCCACAAGGTCCAGTCGCGCCGGGCGCTTTATCTCGCCGTTCTGCTGCACGACATCGCCAAGGGGCGCGGCGGCGACCATTCGGAGCTGGGGGCGGAAGTCGCGCTGCATCTCGGTCCGCGCGTCGGCCTCAGCGACGAGGAGACGGAAAGCGTGGCGTGGCTGGTGCGCCACCATCTCGCCATGTCCAATACCGCCTTCAAGCGCGACATCGGCGACCCGCAGACCATCCGCATTTTCGCCGATCTCGTGCAGTCGCCCGAACGGCTGCGGCTGCTGCTCTGCCTCACCGTGGTCGATATCCGCGCCGTCGGACCGAGCGTGTGGAACAACTGGAAGGCGGCGCTGCTGCGCGAGCTTTATTACCGCGCCGAGGAAGCGCTGTCGGGCGTCGTGCCCGGCGAGGGCGCCAAGGAGCGGGTCGAGGCTGTGCAGGCGGCGCTGCGCGCCGAGCTCGGCGAATGGAAAGCGGCCGAGCTTACGCATCATTTCTCGCTTGGCTATCCCGCCTACTGGCTGTCGGTCGATACGGCGACGCAGGTGCGCCACGCCCGCTTTATCCGCGAAGCGGCGGCGATGCCGATCACCATTCATACGCGCATCGACCGCGCCCGCGCGGTGACCGAAATCACCGTCTACACGGCCGACCATCCGGGCCTGTTCAGCCGCATCGCCGGGGCGATGGCGCTGTCGGGGGCCAACATCGTCGCGGCGCAGATTTTCACCATGACCAACGGCATGGCGCTCGACACCTTCGCCATCCAGGAAACGGTCGGCGAGGGGGTGGGCGCCGCCTTCGACCGGCCGGAGCGCCTCGCCCGCCTGTCGGCGCATATCGAGCAGGCGCTGTCGGGCCGGCTCCGGCTGCGCGAGGCGCTGGCCAGGCGTCCGGCGATCCCCAGCCGCACGCGCGTTTTCACCGTGCCGCCGCGCGTGCTGGTCGACAACAAGGCCTCGCGCACCCACACCCTGATCGAGATCAACGGCCGCGACCGCACTGGCCTGCTCTTCGACCTGACCAGCGCGATCACCGATCTCGGCCTGTCGATCGCCACGGCGAAAATCGCCACTTATGGCGAGCGGGTGGTCGACGTGTTCTATGTGAAGGACGTGTTCGGCCACAAGATCGGGGACGACCACAAGGTGAAGCGCATCCGCGAGCGCCTGTTCGTCGCCCTCGCCGATCCCGATGCCCCGCCGCCGAAAGAGACGGCGAACGAGGATAGCCCGCCCGCGCCGCCGGCCCCCCGCCCGCGCCGCCGCCCCCTCTCGGGGATCGGCGCGACGGTCGAATAACCCGCCGCCGGACAGCCTAGTGCTGGCGGTGCTGTGCGCCGCCGGCCGGTGCGGGCGCGCTCGTACTGGCGCTGGCATAGCCGCGCAAGACGTCGTAGCGGGCGACCTGCTCGGGCGACAGCAGCGCCTGCTGCGCGATATGGGTTTCGAGATGGGCGGCGCGCAGCTCGCCCTGCAGCGCGGCGATGGCGGCAAGGCGCGCGCGCAGCTCGTCGCGGGTGATCCGCCGCCCGGCGAAGGCGCGTTCGAGCGCCGCTTCGGCGTCGAGTATTTTCGCACCCAGCTTTTGCGCCTCGGCGCGCATGTGATGCAGTAACGCTTCGCTCGCTGCTCGCTGATCGGGGCCGAGGGCGAGCGGCCCGGCCAGCTCCAGCACATGCGCCGGGCCGGGATAGGAATTGAGCTCCGCCGTCTTGGCGAAGCCGGCGCCGTTGCCGGCCTTGAGATCTTCGATCTCGGCGTCGGACAGCGCCTTGATCGCCCGGTTTTCCTGGCCGGCATAGGGCGACGGGCTTTGCGCCGCGGCGGGAGCGGCCAGGGCAAGGGCCACAACGATCCAAGATTTCATCGACGGCATGAACGGCCTCCTCGTGACAGAGGGCCGTATCCTAGGCGCTCAGGGGGAGATAAAATATGATCTCAATCATGTTTTAGAGGCCAGAATCGAAATCCGCCGCCGGGCGCGGCGGATCAGGCCCTCGGCTTCGAGCTCGGCCAGCGCGCGATAAAACGCCTCGTGGGTGAGGCCGATTTCGGCGGCCACGGTCTTGAGCGGCTGGGCGAAGGTGACCGTGCCCGCCCCGCCGCCGGCGGCAAGCAATAATGTCCGCCAGGTGCGTTCGCGCGCGCCGCGGATGTTGCGCAGCTCCAGCCGGGTGCGCAGCGCCTGCACATGCCGGGCAAGACGGGCGAGAAGGCCGGCGGCGAGATTCGCATCGCCGGCCAGCGCTGCGGCGAGCGCGGTCTTGGGCAGCACGGCGACGCGCGACGGCGTCTCGGCCATGCCGTCGCAATGATAGGCCTCGGCGAACAGCGCCGCTTCGGCGAAGCTGTCGCCCGCCTCGGCGACATGAAGGATGATCGGCCGCCCGTCGGCGGCGTGGCGGACGAGGGCCATGCGCCCGCGCTCGACGACGAAAACCGCCTCGGCCGCGTCGCCCTGGCGGAACAGGGCCTCGCCGGCGGCAAGCTCGCGCCGGCGGATGCGGCCGGCGATGGCGGCAGGTAGGCGGTTGAGGTCGAACAGGTCCATGGCCGCCAGTCTAGCCGCCTCCCGCCTTCTTTTTGTCGGGAAAATCAAGTACCAAGGCGGCCATGGCGCTGCTTCGCCCGATCGCGACGGTAGGCTCGTATACGCTGATCAGCCGCGTGCTCGGCTTTGCGCGCGACGTGCTGGTCGCCGCCTATCTCGGCGCCGGGCCGGTCGCCGACGCGTTTTTCGTCGCCTTCAAGTTTCCCAATTTCTTTCGCCGGCTGTTCGCCGAAGGGGCGTTCAACGCCGCCTTCGTGCCGCTTTTCGCCGGCGCGGTGGCAGCCAATGGCCGGGCGGCGGCGCGGCGCTTCGCCGAGGATACGCTCGCCGTCCTCCTTCTCGTCCTGTTCCTGCTTGTCGTCGCGGCCGAGGCGGCGATGCCGTGGCTGATGACGGCGCTCGCCCCCGGCTTCCTCGCCATGCCGGAGAAATTCCGCCTCGCGGTCGAGTTCACCCGCATCACCTTCCCCTATCTCCTGTTCATCTCGCTCGTCGCCCTGCAGGGCGGCGTGCTCAACTCGGTCGACCGCTTCGCCGCCGTCGCGGCGACGCCGGTGCTGCTCAATCTCTGCCTGATCGGGGCGCTGATCGGTCTCGCCCCGGTCATGGCGACGCCCGGCCACGCGCTCGCCTGGGGCGTGGCGGCAGCCGGGGTGGCGCAATTCGTGTGGCTTGCCGCCGCCTGCGGGCGGGCGGGCCTGCCGCTCGCTCTGCCGCGCCCGCGCCTGACGCCCGAGGTGAAAAAGCTCCTCAAGCTCATGCTGCCGGCGGCGCTCGGCAGCGGTGTGGTGCAGGTCAATCTGCTGATCGACGTGGTCATCGCCTCGCTGCTGCCGACCGGGGCGGTTTCGTATCTGTATTATGCCGACCGGATTTACGAGCTGCCGCTGGCGGTGATCGGCATCGCCATCGGCACGGCGCTTCTGCCGCTGCTCGCCCGGCAGGTCCGTACCGGCGCCCATGCCGACGCGCTGATCACCCAGAACCGCGCCCTCGAAGCCGCCCTGCTGCTCACCCTGCCGGCGGCGGCGGCGCTGGTTGTCATCGCCGGGCCGATCATGTCGGTCCTGTTCGAGCGCGGCGCGTTCGGGGCGACGGCGGTTTCGGCCAGCGCCGCCGCGCTCGCCGCCTATGCCCTCGGCCTGCCGGCCTATGTGCTGATCAAGGTGCTGACGCCGGGGTTCTACGCCCGCGAGGATACGCGCACGCCGGTCCGCATCGCCGTCATCTGCGTCGTCGTCAACACCGTCGCGGCGCTGATCCTGATGCGCTTCCTCGCCCATGTCGGCATTGCCCTGGCCACCGCCATTTCGGCCTGGCTCAATGCCGGCCTGCTCGCCCGCGGCCTTGCCCGGCGCGGCTATTTCGCCCCCGATGCCCAGCTCAAGCGCCGCACGCCGCGCATGGCGCTGGCCAGCCTGATCATGGCCGGGGCCCTGTGGCTGGCAGCGGGGGTTCTCGCGCCCTGGCTGGCCGCGACCGGCGGCGGGCTCGCCCTGCGGGCCGGGGGGCTGGCCGCACTCGTCGGGCTGGGACTGGCGGTGTTTGTCGGGGCGGCGCTACTCGTCCGGGCGGCCGATCTCAACGAGGTCCGCCGCCTGCTGGCCCGCCGGTCCGCCGCCGGCAGTTGACGGCGGGGGAAGGGGCGGCGATAACTCCGCCCCTCGGTCAACTTCCCCCTCGCTCTTCGCCATGAACCGCATCTTCTCGGGCATCCAGCCCACCGGCAATCTGCATCTCGGCAACTATCTCGGCGCGATCCGCAACTGGGTGGCGCTGCAAAAAGACTTCGAGTGCATTTTCTGCATCGTCGACCTGCACGCCATTACCCAACCCCAGGACCCCAAGCTGTTGCGCGCCCATACCCGCGAGGTGACGGCCGCCTATATCGCCTGCGGCATCGATGCCGAGACGGTGACCATCTTCAACCAGTCGACCGTTGCGGTGCATAGCGAACTGGCCTGGATTCTCGGCTGCCTGACCCCGCTCGGCTGGCTCAACCGGATGACCCAGTTCAAGGAAAAGGCCGGCAAGCAGCGCGATAATGCCGGGCTCGGCCTCTATGCCTATCCGGTCCTGATGGCGGCCGACATCCTTGCCTACAAGGCGACCCACGTGCCGGTGGGCGAGGACCAGAAGCAGCACCTGGAGCTCGCCCGCGATATCGCCGGCGCCTTCAACCGGCGCTACGGGATCGAGTATTTCCCGCTGCCCGAGCCGCAGATTTTCGGCGCGGCGACGCGGGTGATGAGCCTGCGCGACGGCAGCAAGAAAATGAGCAAGTCCGATACGTCGGACATGAGCCGCATCAACCTTACCGACGGGCCCGACCAGATCGCCCAGAAGATCAAGCGGGCCAAGACCGATCCGCACCCCCTTCCCGATGATGTGAAGGGGCTCGAGGGACGGCCGGAGGCGGAGAATCTCCTCGGCATCTATGCCGCGCTAACCAGCAAGTCGCTTGAGGAAGCGGTCCGCGAATTCGCCGGGGCGCAGTTCTCGACCTTCAAGGGGGCGCTCGCGGGTCTCTCGGTCGAGGTGCTCGGCCGGATCGGCGACGAGATGAAGCGCCTGATGGCCGACCCGGCCCATGTCGATTCGATTCTGCGTCGCGGGGCGGAACGGGCGGGCGCGCTCGCCGGTACATATTTGCGCGAAGTGCAGGACATCGTCGGTTTCCTGCGACCATAGGCCGCAGTCGAGATTCCGGCGCAATTCACAGTAAATTTGCGCCGCTTTGGGCCGTATTTACTTGCCAGGACTAGCATGGCGGGCGCAAAGTAATTTCAGGGACCGCCTCCGTCTGGCGTTTGTTGCCGGAGGGGATTGCCGCCAGGTTTCGGGGGCGGGCCGGGCGATTCGCGCGCCGTTGTCCTGATTTTTCGTCGCTACCAATCCCGCCGCCGATCCGATCCGATGCAGATCTACCTGCCGATCGCCGAGATGTCCGTCGACGTGTTCCTGCTATTGGGACTGGGCGGCGGCATCGGGTTGCTGTCGGGGCTGTTCGGGGTCGGCGGCGGCTTCCTGATGACTCCGCTGCTGATCTTCATCGGCGTTCCGCCGGCCGTCGCGGTGGGTTCGGAAGCGGCGCAGATCGTCGCCTCGTCGGTGTCGGGCGTGCTCGCTCATATGCGCCGCGGCAATGTCGATTTCCGCATGGGCGGCGTGCTGCTGGTCGGCGGCTTCATCGGGTCGACGGTCGGCGTCCAGCTCTTCGCATTCCTGCGGACGATCGGCCAGATCGACCTCGTCATCTCGCTGTCCTACGTGATCATCCTCGGCGTGATCGGCTGGCTGATGCTGGCCGAGGCGGTGCGCGCGCTCCGCCGCCAGCGCGCCACCGGCGCCGCCCATCGCGGCAAGCTCCACCAGCACACCTGGCTGCACGGGCTGCCGCTCAAGCTCCGCTTCCCGAAATCGAAGCTCTATATTAGCGCCATCCTACCCTTCACGGTCGGTGCCATCGTCGGCGTTCTGGCTGCGATCATGGGTGTGGGCGGCGGGTTCATCATGGTGCCGGCGATGATCTATCTCCTCGGCATGCCGACCTCGGTGGTCGTCGGCACCTCGCTGTTCCAAATCATCTTCGTCACCGCCAACGTCACCTTCCTCCAGGCCTACCAGAACCAGACCGTTGACATGGTTCTCGCCATCCTGCTGCTCATCGGCGGCGTGATTGGGGCGCAGTTCGGCGCTCGGGTGGGCGCAAAGCTGCGCGGCGAGCAATTGCGCGGCCTGCTCGCCCTTATGGTTATCGCCGTCAGTCTCAAGCTCGCCTACGACCTGATCGTCACGCCCGAGGACATCTATTCGTTTGGCGTGGCCGGCCATGGATAGACCCGGCGTACGGAAGCTGTTGCATGTACATCTATTTGCCCATTGCCGAAATGCCGCTCAATGTTTTCCTGCTGCTGGGGATCGGCGCCGGGATCGGCTTCATGTCGGGGCTCTTCGGGGTCGGCGGCGGTTTCCTGATTACGCCGCTGCTGATCTTCCTCGGCATCCCGCCAGCGGTGGCGGCGGCGACCGGGGCGAATACGGTAATCGCGCCCTCGGTGTCGGGCGTGCTCGCGCATATGCGCCGGCGCACGGTGGATTTCCGCATGGGCGCGATCCTGCTGGTCGGCGGCCTCGCCGGATCGGCGGCGAGCGTGTGGATGTTCGGCGTGCTGTCGCGCCTCGGACAGATCGATCTCGTCGTCTCGCTCTCCTATGTCCTGATGCTTGGCGCGGTCGGCACGCTGATGCTGATCGAATCGCTGCGTGCCCTGCGGCGTCGCCAAAAAACCGCCGGCGCCGCGCGTGGCAAGCTGCACCAGCACATCTGGCTGCACGGCCTGCCGTTCAAGCTGCGCTTTCCCAAGTCGCGGCTCTATATCAGCGTCCTGCTGCCGGCCGGGCTCGGCTTCGCGGTCGGCGTGCTCTCGGGGATCATGGGTGTGGGCGGCGGGTTCATCATGGTGCCGGCGATGATCTATCTCCTCGGCATGCCGACCTCGGTGGTCGTCGGCACCTCGCTGTTTCAGATCATTTTCGTCTCGGCCAACGTCACCTTCCTGCAATCCTACGCCCATCAGTCGGTCGACATCGTGCTGGCTGCAATCCTGATGATCGGCGGGGCGGCGGCGGCCCCGCTGGGCGCGCGGATCGGCGCCAAATTGCACGCCGAACAGATGCGGATCCTGATGGCGCTGCTTGTCCTTGCGGTCGCAGTTCAGCTTGCCGTCGGCCTGGTCGTGACGCCGCGGGATCTCTATTCGATCCGTATTTTCGTTACGCCCGGCGATAACGCGGATCGCCAATGAACCGGATTCGCCATCTCGCCGCCGCTCTGCTGTCGCTGTTTCTGGTTGCGACGGGCGCGTCGCGCGCCGACGCGCAGCCGCTGGTCGCCGACCTGTCCAGCCATCTGATCGCGATCACCACCGGCTTCGCCGGAACCGAAATCCTGCTCTATGGCGCGACCGAAGGCGAAGGCGATGTGGCCGTCGTCGTGCGCGGGCCCGACGCCTCGACCGTGGTCCGGCGCAAATCGCGCATCGCCGGCATCTGGATCAACCGCGAGCAGATGACCTTCACCGGCGTGCCGGCTTTCTATCGCGTGGCG
>JACQAF010000014.1 GCA_016195145.1 Rhodospirillales bacterium | reverse complement strand
TCGCCGGCAATTGCCGCATGTGCCTGGTCGAGATGGAGAAGTCGCCGAAGCCCATCGCGTCCTGCGCGATGCCCGCGGCCGACGGCATGGTGATCAAGACCGACACGCCGATGGTCAAGAAGGCGCGTAACGGCGTGATGGAATTCCTGCTGATCAACCATCCGCTCGACTGCCCGATTTGCGACCAGGGCGGCGAATGCGACCTCCAGGACCAGGCGATGGCCTACGGCTTCGACCGCAGCCGCTATCAGGAAAACAAGCGCGCGGTGACCGACAAGGAACTCGGTCCCCTGGTCAAGACGGTGATGACGCGCTGCATTCACTGCACGCGCTGCATCCGTTTCGCGACCGAGGTCGCCGGGGTCGAGGATCTCGGCGCCACCGGCCGCGGCGAACACATGGAAGTCGGCACCTATGTCGAGAAGGCGCTGAGCTCCGAATTGTCGGGCAACATCATCGATCTCTGCCCGGTTGGCGCGCTGACCTCGAAGCCCTATGCCTTCGTTGCCCGGCCATGGGAGCTGACGAAGACCGAAAGTATCGATGCGATGGACGCGGTTGGCTCGAACATCCGTATCGATTCGCGCGGAAGCGAAGTGCTGCGCGTGCTGCCGCGCCTCAATGAGGACATCAACGAGGAATGGATTTCCGACAAGACCCGCTTTGCTTGCGACGGGCTGAGCCGCCAGCGCCTCGACCGGCCCTATGTGCGCCGCGACGGCAAGCTGCAACCGGCGAGCTGGGCCGAGGCATTCGCCGCCGTCGCCGAGCGGCTGCGCGGCGCGGCGGGGACAAGGGTCGCGGCGATCGCCGGCGACCAGGCCTGCGCCGAATCGATGGCGGCGCTCAAGGACCTGATGACGGCGCTCGGTTCGCCGCATCTCGACTGCCGGCAGGACGGCGCGAAGCTCGACGCGCGCAACCGCGCCGGCTACATCTTCAACACGACGATTGCCGGGATCGAACAGGCCGATGCCTGCCTGCTGATCGGCGCCAATCCGCGCTGGGAAGCGCCGATTATCAACGCCCGCCTGCGTAAGCGCTTCCTGATGGGCGGCTTCAAGGTCGGCGTCATCGGGCCGCAGGTCGATCTGACCTATAAGGCGGAATATCTCGGCGCGGGGCCGCAAACGCTCGCCGATCTTGCGGCGGGCAAGACGCCGTTTGCCGAGATTCTCAAGGCGGCCAAGCGGCCGATGCTGATCGTCGGCCAGGGAGCGCTCGCCCGCGCCGACGGCGCGGCGGTGCTTGACCTCGCGCGCTCAGCGGCCGAACGCTTCAACATGGTGCGCGCCGACTGGAACGGCTTCAACGTTCTCCACACCGCCGCGGCGCGGGTCGGCGGCCTCGATCTCGGTTTCGTGCCGGGGGCGGGCGGGCGCGACGTGGCGGGCATCCTCGACGGCGCGATCAAGGGCGAGATCGATTTCGTCTATCTCCTTGGCGCGGACGAGCTCGACATGAGCTGCCTCGGCAAGGCTTTCGTCGTCTATCAGGGGCATCATGGCGACGTCGGCGCGCATCGCGCCGACGTGATCCTGCCCGGCGCCGCCTACACCGAGAAAAACGCCACCTATGTCAATACCGAGGGGCGCGTGCAGCAAACCCGACTTGCCGTCTTCCCGCTCGGCGAGGCGCGCGAGGACTGGAAAATCCTGCGCGCCCTGTCCGAGGCGGTGGGGCAGAAGCTGCCCTATGACACGCTGAAGCAGGTGCGCGCCCGCATGGCCGCGGTCAACCCGGTTTTCGCCGCCGTTGGGGCCGCCCCGAAACTGGCCGCAACCCTTGGCGCGGTCGGGACGCAGGGGCCGGTTGAGGCGACGCCGTTCAAAAGCCCGGTTGCCAATTTCTACATGACCGACCCGATCGGCCGCGCGTCCGAAACCATGGCCAAATGTACCGAGGTTTTTGTCGCCGGTGCCGCCGGCAGGACGGGCACGCATGGCTGAGTTCTGGAGCGGGTATGCGCTGCCGGGGGCGATCATCGTCGCCCAGATCCTGGTGATTATCGTGCCGCTGCTCGGCGCGGTCGCCTATCTGACGCTCGCCGAACGGAAAGTCATCGCGGCGATCCAGTTGCGCAAGGGACCCAATGTCGTCGGACCCTTCGGGCTGCTGCAGCCGATCGCCGACGGGGTAAAGCTCCTGCTCAAGGAAACGGTGATTCCCAGCGGCGCCAATCCGGTGGTGTTCGTTATCGCGCCGATGCTCACCTTCATGCTGAGCCTGATCGCCTGGGCGGCGATCCCGTTCGACCTCGGCCTGGTTCTTGCCGACATCAATGTCGGCATCCTTTATCTGTTCGCCATCTCCTCGCTCGGCGTCTACGGCATCATCATGGCCGGATGGGCCAGCAACTCGAAATACGCCTTTCTCGGCGCGCTGCGTTCGGCGGCGCAGATGGTGTCTTACGAGGTGTCGATCGGCTTCGTCATCATCACCGTGCTGCTATGCGTCGGCTCGCTCAACCTGACCGAGATCGTGCTGGCGCAGGAGAACATGTGGTTCTTCATCCCGCTATTCCCGATGTTCATTATTTTCTTCGTGTCGGGACTGGCCGAGACCAACCGTTCGCCGTTCGACTTGCCGGAAGGCGAATCGGAAATCGTCGCTGGGTATTTTGTCGAATACTCGTCGATGTCGTTCGCGCTGTTCTTCCTCGGCGAGTACGCGAACATGATTCTGGTCAGCGCGATGACCTCGGTGCTGTTTCTCGGCGGCTGGCTGCCGCCGTTCGACGTCGCGCCATTCACCTGGATTCCGGGGCCGATCTGGTTCGCCGGCAAGATCGGGCTCTGCCTGTTCGTCTTCCTCTGGGTGCGGGCGACCATGCCGCGCTATCGTTATGATCAGTTGATGCGACTCGGCTGGAAGGTGTTCCTGCCGTTCTCGCTGTTCTGGGTGGTGTTGACGGCCGGCGTCCTGATGGCGACCGGCTGGGTTCCACGTTAGGTTGACGCTTCGACGCGGGGGGCTTGGGAGGACAATAGCCATGGCGTTTCTCGATCGCAGCGCGCGCAGCCTGTTCCTGTCGGAGCTCGTTTCCGGCATGGCGCTGACCTTTAAATATTTTTTCAAGCCGAAGGTGACGTTGAACTACCCGTTCGAAAAAGGACCGCTCAGCCCGCGCTTTCGCGGTGAACACGTGCTGCGCCGCTATCCGAATGGCGAGGAACGCTGCATCGCGTGCAAGCTGTGCGAGGCGATCTGCCCCGCCCAGGCGATCACCATCGAGGCGGAACCGCGCGCCGACGGCAGCCGGCGGACGACGCGCTACGACATCGACATGACCAAGTGTATCTATTGCGGCTTCTGCCAGGAGGCGTGCCCGGTGGATGCGATCGTCGAGGGGCCGAATTTCGAATTTGCCGCCGAGACGCGCGAGGAACTGATGTATAACCGGGAAAAACTGCTGGCCAATGGCGAGCGCTGGGAAACCGAAATCGCCGACAGCATCGCAGCCGACGCGCCGTATCGCTGACCGGTCGGACGAGGGGGGACGTTAGGCCCGTGATCATCCAGGCTCTCGCCTTTTATCTGTTCGCCGCCGTGATGGTGGCCGCCGCCGCGATGGTCATCTCGGCGCGCAACCCGGTGCATTCGGTGCTGTTCCTGATTCTCGCCTTTTTCAACGCCGCCGGGCTGTTCGTGCTGATGGGCGCGGAATTCCTCGCCATGATCCTGGTCGTCGTCTATGTCGGCGCGGTGGCGGTCCTGTTCCTGTTTGTGGTGATGATGCTCGACGTCGATTTCGCCGCGCTGCGCCAGGGGTTCCTGCGTTATCTGCCGGTCGGCGGGGCGATCGGCCTGATCCTTTTGGCCGAGCTGGTGCTGGTCGTCGGCGCCTGGGTTGCGTCGCCGGAGGCGGCCGTCGGGCCCATCGTGCCGATCCCCGATCCGGCGCGGGTGACCAACACGCATGCGCTCGGGCGCATCCTGTATACCCGCTATGTTTTCGTTTTCCAGGGGGCGGGCCTTGTGCTTCTCGTCGCCATGATCGGGGCGATCGTATTGACGCTGCGCGAGCGCGTCGGCGTCCGTCGGCAGGTCGTCGCCGATCAGATCCGTCGCACCCGCGCCGAATCGGTCGAACTTGTCGACGCGCCGAAGCGGGGAGGGGTGTAGGATGGCGATCGGTCTCGCGCATTATCTCGTCGTCGCCGCGATCCTGTTCACGCTCGGCATTTTCGGCATCTTTCTCAACCGCAAGAACGTCATCATCATCCTGATGTCGATCGAGCTGATGCTGCTCGCGGTCAACATCAACCTGGTGGCGTTTTCGACCCATCTCGGCGATCTCGTCGGGCAGGTCTTCGCCATGCTCGTGCTGACGGTCGCGGCGGCCGAGGCGGCGATCGGCCTCGCCATCCTCGTCGTCTATTTCCGCAATCGCGGCTCGATCGCCGTCGAAGACATCAACCTGATGAAAGGCTGAGCGCTGCGATGTATTCCGCCGCCGTATTCCTGCCGCTGATCGGTTCGATCGTCGCCGGCCTGATCCTCGCCTTCGGCAAGAAGGGGCCGGGACAGGATCGCGCGGCGCAGATCGTCACCTGCGGCGGCTTGCTGCTTGCGGCGCTGTTGTCGCTGCCGATCTTCTATCAGGTGGCGATTCTCGGTCAGGCGCGGACGATCGAGCTGTTCACCTGGATCGATTCCGGGGCGCTGCATGCGGCCTGGGCGCTGAAATACGACACGCTGTCGGCGGTGATGGTGTTCGTCGTCACCGTCGTGTCGGCGATGGTCCATGTCTATTCGGTCGGTTACATGCACGACGACCCGTCGGTCCCGCGCTTCATGGCCTATCTCAGCCTGTTTACCTTCTTCATGTTGTCGCTGGTGACGGCCGATAATTTCGTCCAGATGTTCTTCGGCTGGGAAGGCGTGGGCCTGTGTTCGTATCTGCTGATCGGGTTCTGGTACGACCGCCCATCGGCCAACGCGGCGGCGATCAAGGCCTTCCTGGTCAATCGCGTCGGCGATTTCGGCTTCTCGCTCGGCATCATGGGCGTGTTCCTGATCTACGGCAGCGTCAATTTCGACGCGGTGTTCGCCGCCACCTCCGGCAAGGCGGACCTGATGTTCGAGTTCCTCGGCATGAACGTGCCGGTGCTGACCACGCTCTGCCTGTTGCTGTTCGTCGGCGCGATGGGCAAGTCGGCGCAACTCGGCCTGCACACCTGGCTGCCCGACGCGATGGAGGGCCCGACGCCGGTTTCCGCCCTGATCCATGCCGCGACGATGGTTACCGCCGGCGTTTTCATGGTCGTGCGGCTGTCGCCGATGTTCGAGTACGCGCCCGACGCGCTCGCCGTCGTCGCCCTGGTTGGCGCCGCGACGGCGCTGTTCGCCGCTTCGGTCGGCCTGGTGCAGAACGACATCAAGCGCGTCATCGCCTATTCGAC